>JAYELL010000037.1 GCA_034717495.1 Chloroflexota bacterium
CAGCCCACCCCTTCAGAGCGAGTGTCTTGGTGATGGCTGCCGTCAAGGTCGTCTTGCCGTGGTCAATGTGACCAATGGTACCAACGTTCACATGTGGCTTCGTCCGCTGGAATACCTCTTTGGACATCAGAATTCTCCTATTTTTGTACTGCTACCTGGCAATTATGATGACCCCGCTTCGTCGGTGGTCATCACGGCTTTGTTCCAGAATCAACGTGTCTTTTGGACACACAAAAACCCAGAGCATCCACGCGCAAGTGGCAACCCCAGGCTTATCCCGAGTAAATCCTTATGCGCTGGCACCCACCTGACGTGTTTAGGTCACGTTTCGGGCACCTAATGCCATCCGGGTCAGTCGCAATCACTCCGGTGGCAACCTATCGATTATAGCACAGACCAAATACAGTGCCAAATTTCGTATCGGTGTCATTCAGGTCGGTTGGGAGGCCGATTCTGCGGCTTTTCCTGCCCGACGCGACCTAATACGTGCCGCCAAAGATACGTTTGCGAACCTCGGGGGAAACCGAAGCATAATGGTCAAATTCCATCGAGAAGGTTCCGCGTCCCTGGGTACCAGATCGCAGGCTGGTAGCGTACCCAAACATTTCCGCTAATGGCACAAACGCCCGAATGGCCTGCAAACCCGACGAATGGGGCTCCATTCCTTCTATCTGGCCCCGCCGGGCGCCAAGTTCACCAATCACGTCACCGGTAGAAGTATCCGGTACCACGATTTCGACGGCCATGATCGGCTCAAGCAACACCGGGCCTGCCTTCCTCACACCCTCGCGAAGTGCCATGGATCCGGCGATCTTGAAGGCGAGTTCAGACGAGTCCACATCGTGGTACTTGCCATCAACCAGTTTGACCCTGATATCAACCAGGGGATAGCCACTTGAACCGCCACTCTCCAGCGCTTCCCGAACTCCCTGCTGGACCGAGGGTATGAACTCTCTGGGTATTGCGCCGCCGCGGATCTTGTCCTCGAATTCGAAGCCCGATCCCTGGGGTAATGGTTCCAATTCCAGCTTGACGACACCGTACTGGCCTCGACCTCCTGTCTGCCGGACGTATCGGGCCTCGCTTTCGACGGGCCGTCGGATGGTCTCGCGGTAGGCAACCTGAGGTCGACCGATATTGGCCCGAACGCCAAACTCGCGCAGCATGCGGTCGATCAAGACCTCCAGATGCAGTTCACCCATTCCCTCAATTAACGTCTGGCCGGTCTCTTCTTCATAGCGGACACGGAAGGTTGGATCTTCTTCGGCCAGACGTTGCAGCGACTGGCTGAGTTTGTCCTGATCAGCCTTGGTACGAGGCTCGATGGCGATTGAGATGACAGGCTCGGGAAAGGTAATTGTCTCCAGAATAATTGGTGCTTCGGGCGAACACAGGGTTTCCCCGGTGAAGGTGTGCTTCAGACCTCCAACAGCGGCAATATCCCCGGCGCCGACTTCGCTGATCTCTTCCCGCTGGTTGGCCCGCATGCGAACCAAATGGCCGATTCTCTCCTTGCGTTCCTTGTTGGCGTTCTGGTATCTTTTTCCCTTTGTCATAGTGCCGGAATAGATGCGCAGGTAGGCGAGCCTGCCCAAGTAGGGATCGGTAGCGATCTTGAAGCAAAGGGCGGCCAGGGGGCCGTCCGGATCGGGTGGCCTGGCTTCTTCCTTGCCTGTGAAGGGATTAGTTCCCACGATGGCAGGAATATCCAGAGGCGAAGGGAGATAATAGACAACGGCATCGAGCAATGGCTGCACCCCTTTGTTGCGCAGCGCCGTTCCACACAATACGGCCACCAACTCTGACTTGATTGTCGCATTCCTCAAGCTCGCCCGAATCTCGTCGGGCGTGATCTCCTCGCCCTCCAGGTATTTGAGCATCAGCTCATCATCGGTTTCCGCCAGCGCTTCGATTAACCGCTCCCGGTGCAGAGCCACATCGGACTCCATGTCCGCCGGCACCGGCACTTGCTCCGGCTTTGCCCCCAGTTTGTCGGAGAAAATCCATGCTTGTTCTTCAATGAGATCGACGGCTCCCTGGAACTGGTCTTCCCGACCGATCGGCAGTTGAATGGCGATTGGATTGGCGTTCAATCGTTCTCGGATCATATCGACGGTTCGCCAGAAGTTCGCGCCTACTCGATCCATCTTGTTGACAAAGCAGATGCGCGGTACCTTGTAGCGATCGGCCTGGCGCCAGACGGTTTCCGATTGGGGCTCGACTCCTGCGACGGCATCAAAGACCACGACACCGCCATCCAGCACTCGCAGGCTGCGCTGGACTTCGGCTGTGAAATCGATGTGCCCCGGTGTGTCGATGATATTTATCTGGTGATCACGCCAAACACTGGTGATCGCGGCAGCTGTAATAGTAATACCACGCTCACGTTCCTGTTCCATCCAGTCGGTGACCGTCGTGCCCTCGTCGACGTTGCCCAGGCGATAGGTACGACCAGAGTAGAACAGGATGCGTTCGGTGGTGGTCGTCTTGCCCGCGTCGATGTGGGCAATGATGCCGATATTCCGATAGCTGCTTAGCGGATTGGATTCAGACATGATTGAGTTGGTAACTCCGGCAGTGTTTCGGGACCAGAGTCGCTACTTCGTTACAATGAAGAACGGACAGCTGAACTCAGCCAGCCGCCCGTCAGGTTTTTACTTTCGATAGGGACAAAGTGGCCGCAAAAGTACGGCTATCTGTCGGCTGTCCTATTTTCTGCCCCAACGGTAATGTGCAAAAGCTCGATTTGCGTCGGCCATCCGGTGGGTGTCTTCCTTTTTCTTGATGGTCGCGCCCGTGTTGTTGGAAGCGTCCATAAGTTCACTGGCGAGCTTCTGCGCCATGGATTTGCCAGGCCGCCGCCGAGCGTTGCCGATCAGCCAGCGATGGGCCAGTGCCTGTCGCCGATTCGGAGCTACCTCGATGGGAATCTGATAGGTGGCGCCACCAACACGACGAGGTTTGACCTCGACCGTCGGCGAAGCATTCTGAACGGCCTGTTCAAATACCTCGATCGGCGGCTTTCCAGTTCGCTCGGCAATGATGTCAAAGGAACCATAGACCACGCGTTGGGCTGTACTCTTTTTGCCGTCAAACATGATGCGATTGATGAACTTGGCCAGCGCTGCATTGTTGTACTTGGCATCAGGCAAGATTTCCCTACGGGGAGCTCTATTGCGTCGCATGAACTACTTTTCTCCTGCTACTTCTTTGGGCGCTTAGCGCCATATTTTGAGCGTCCGCGTTTGCGATCCTCAACTCCGGTACTGTCCAAAGCACCACGAACGATGTGGTAGCGGACACCTGGAAGGTCCTTGACACGACCACCACGCACCAGCACCACGGAGTGCTCCTGAAGGCGATGTCCTTCACCAGGAATGTAAGCGGTCACTTCGATTCCGTTGGAGAGGCGCACGCGGGCGATCTTGCGCAGAGCCGAGTTGGGTTTTTTTGGTGTTGTCGTGCGTACCTGGGTGCATACGCCACGCTTCTGCGGACAACCCTTGGGCATCCTGCGGGTGCGAGATTTGATCGAGTTATGGGTGTAGCGAAGCGCAGGGGCCTTTTCCTTGGCCGGCTTTGGCTTGCGGCCCTTGCGAACGAGCTGATTTATGGTTGGCAAGGTCGTCTCCCTAAAATGTGTGTCTTCTGGCGTAACCCAGCATCTGACCGGTCAACTATCGGTTCTGCGATGCATTTTGATCACGCGTCTTTTGGTTGGGTAATCAATGCGGCATCTGTTCATTCGGAAACGAGCAGAATGCCGCCGGTTAACTGTATTAAATCACAAAGGTAGGCCGAACCGATGATCAGATTCGGCCTACGATCCATTATTCTAGCACAACTTAAGGGCTCGGTCAAATTGAACTTCTATATGATCCGAATTCCCTCAGTCAGCCGGCTTGTCGGGTAATTCTCCAAAGTCAGGAAGCTGCGAGAGCAGGCCAAGGGCCTCAGCCAGCTTGTCGTCCGTAATGGACAGAAGTTGCCCATCATCGCCGCCGTCGAGATCCTGTTCCATCGCCGCCGCTTCTTCAGCAGCCAGTTGGGCTTCTCTGGCTTCCTTTTCCTCCGCCAGCTTCGCTTGTCGAGCATGGAAACCGGTTCCGACCGGAATCAGTTTACCGATGATGACGTTTTCCTTGAGGCCGCGCAGGTGATCATACTTGCCCCTGACGGCGGCTTCGGTCAAGACCCGTGTCGTTTCCTGGAAGGAAGCGGCTGCCAGGAAGCTCTCGGTGTTCAACGAAGCTTTGGTTACACCAAGCAGCACAATTTCCGCCTGAGAAGGTTCACCCCCTTCGGCGATGATCTGGTTGTTGACATACTCGAAGATAAAGCGATCGATGAGTTCGCCGGGCAGAAATTCGCTGTCACCTGCCGAAAGCACCTGCACCTTTCGCAACATCTGGCGCACCACAACCTCGATATGTTTGTCGTGAATGCCAACACCTTGGGAGCGATATACCTTCTGGACTTCTTCCAAAAGATAAACCTGGCAAGCCTCCCGGCCCTGGATTCGCAGGACTTCCTTGGGATTCTTTGCACCCTCAGTTAGCTGAGTGCCCGCCGCGACCCAATCGCCCTGGTCGACCCGCAGCCTGGTTGATGGAGGAATCGCTTCACTCCACTCGTCTGTCTCTTCGCGTCGTATTGTGGCAATGATCGTGCCGTCATCCTGTTCTTCAAGGAAGACGGTGCCATCTGTAATGGCCAGTACTTCGTTGTCCTCACCGAAGCGTGCCAGCAATGTGCCATCCTGGACGCGATCCCCGTCTTTAACCACCAGCTCCGCGCCGGCAGGGATTTCAATCGTCTTGCGAATGAGACGGGAGTCGGTGACCTTGATCATCCGTTGCTCGCCGTCCCACGGGGCACTTACGATGCCGTCAATCTCACTGATCACAGCCTCGCCCTTGGGGTTACGAGCCTCAAAGAGCTCCTCAACACGGGGAAGACCCTGGGTGATATCCTCACCGCCGGCCACACCGCCTGTGTGGAAGGTTCGCAGCGTCAGCTGCGTGCCCGGTTCGCCGATGGACTGCGCTGCGATGGTGCCGACGGCTTCACCCAACTCTACCAACCACCCTCGACCGAGATCGCGGCCGTAGCAGTATTTGCAGAGCCCTACCTGGGTTTGACAGGTCAAGGGAGAGCGCACGAATGCTCGCTCGACGCCGGACGCCTCGATCAGGTCGACCTCGCTTTCCTCGATCATCTGGTTGCTCTCAACGATTACTTCACCGGTGTTGGGGTCACTGATCGGTGCTGCAGCCATACGACCAACAAGCCGTTCGCCGAGCTTCTCACCGATTTTTTGACTTTCAGCGGCGCTTATCCATATACCTGCAGTGGTTCCGCAGTCTTCCTCGGTGATGATGACATCCTGCGCCACATCCACCAGGCGTCGCGTGAGGTAGCCTGCATCAGCGGTGCGTAAGGCTGTGTCCGCCAAGCCCTTGCGAGCGCCATGGGTACTCAGGAAGTACTCCAGGGCTGTCAGGCCTTCCCGGAAGTTGGACCGGATCGGCAGTGGGATAATCCGGCCCGAGGGATCGGCCATGAGCCCTCGCATGCCCGCCAGCTGGCGAATAGGGGTAACGCCACCCTTGGTAGCGCCGCTGGTCGCCATGGCACCAATTCCCTCCAACGGATCGAGCTGCTCGCGGACTGCCTGTGTGATATCATCGGTGGCGCGGGTCCACAGTTCGACAACGCGGTTGTACTTTTCATCCTCTGTGATCAGGCCCCGGCGATATTGTCGTTCTGCCTGCTCTACCTCTTTGGCGGTGTTAACGAGGATGTCCGCTTTAATTTCTGGTACCTCGATATCACTGACAGCGATCGTGAAACCACTGCGGGTCGCGTAGCGGAAGCCCATCTCCTTGACAACGTCCACCATCTTGGCGGTTTCTTCCTGGCCAAGAAGGTCGTAGCACTCACCTACCAGGTTGTTGACCTGTTTCTTGTCCAGGACCTCATTGACGAAGTGCAGATTTTCCGGCAGTCCAAGGTTGAAGATCACCCGTCCTGGCGTGGTCTCGATGAGCCGATCCTTTGGCCACCTGGCAGCCGAGTAGCCATGCGAGCGTAACTGGTGTTTCAGCTCCTCCAGGCCCTTGGCACCGAATCCACTGATTTCATCGGTCAAAGCGCTATCGCTCTTTTGCGCGAGGGCATCCAGCGCCTGTCCGACGGTGGAAATGCCGCCGCTCTCGAGAGCATCCAGCACGCGAGAACTCAGTTCGATGGTATCGAGGCCGACCTCGTCCAGCGGCGTCGTGAAGCGAGTTTTGATGCTGGCCCGAAGATCGACGATGCCAAGGCTTTGGGCCATCAACACCTCGTCAAAATCTGCAAAAACTTTGCCCTCACCCCTGGCTCCCGGCATGACAGTCGTCAGGTAATAGACGCCTAAAACCATGTCCTTGGAGGGGCCGACGATCGGTTCGCCGCTGGCAGGCTTAAGCAAGTTGCGGGTTGAGAGCATCAGCTCGCGCGCCTCACGCACTGCCATCTCGGAGAGAGGCACGTGAACGGCCATCTGGTCGCCATCGAAGTCGGCGTTGAAGGCCGTACAGGCCAGCGGATGAAGCTGGATGGCGTTACCTTCGATCAGCACTACCTCGAAGGCCTGAATGCCCAACCGGTGCAGGGTTGGTGCGCGGTTCAACAGAACCGGCCTTTCTCTGGTAATATCATCCAGCACATCCCAAACGGCCGGGTCGACGCGATCGACCATGCGTTTGGCGCTCTTGATATTGTGGGCATGGTTGAATTCCACCAGCCGTCGCATGACGAAGGGTTTGAACAGCTCCAGAGCCATCTTTTTGGGAAGGCCGCACTGGTGAAGCTGCAGATCAGGACCGATCACAATGACCGAGCGACCCGAGTAGTCAACGCGCTTGCCCAACAGATTGCGGCGGAAGCGCCCTTGTTTTCCCTTCAGCATATCAGATAACGACTTCAGTTTCCGTTTGCCGCTGCGGCTTACCGCGCGGCCCCGGCGGCCGTTGTCAATGAGACTATCTACGGCTTCCTGCAACATGCGTTTTTCGTTGCGCACGATTACGTCAGGAGCACCCAACTCCAGGAGCCTGCGCAACCGATTGTTTCGGTTGATCACTCGACGGTACAGGTCGTTCAGGTCCGAGGTCGCAAACCGGCCGCCGTCCAATTGGACCATGGGGCGCAGGTCTGGCGGAATGACAGGCAACATTGTCAGGATCATCCACTCGGGCCGGTTGCCCGACTTCCGGAAGGCCTCAACGACGCGCAACTGTTTGGCGGCTTTCTTTCGGCGCTGCTTGGACCGGCTGGTTTTAATCTCCTGGCGCAGTTCCTTGCCCATCTTCTCCAGGTTCATGCGTGAAACGATATCAAGAACCGCCTCGGCACCCATGCCCGCTCGGAAAACATTTCCCCAGCTGTCGGCCAGTTCCTGATAACGGGACTCGGTCAACAATTGCCGCTCCTGAATCGACTTGAGCTCCGCGAGCTCCTCTTCCATGGAGGTTCGCAGGGCGTCGGCCTGGACATCCCTGGTTTCCTGGATATCCATAATCTCCTGATCGGCGGTATTGCGCACAAGGTCACGCTTGCCTGCAGTACGTTCCTGCAGCAAGGCTCGCTCGTCGGAAATTTCGGCGTCGATTTCACTTAGTTGTTCCTGGGCAGCTTCGTTGACCATGTCCAGGTGGGAATGCTCCACCGTCTTCCCGCCCTGAACGATAGGCGAGTCGGTCCAGGAGAGCTGAATCGTTTCCTCCGCGGTTTTGCCCATCCGGTTCTCCAGCTGGGTGGTCACGTTACGTGTTTCCGTGATGACCGCGTTCGATTCTTGCTCGAGACGCTCGGCCAATTCTGCCAGGTCTTTCTCTTCTTCCTCGTCCAGGGTGGCAATGGCAGCGTCGCGGCGTTGCTCGATCTCAAGGATCTGGCTGTCGATCTCGCTGTCTAACCGGGTCAGACGCATCGCCAGATCTTTTTCCTGACGTTGGAGGACCCGATTTCGCTGGTCTTCATCGACATAAGTAATGATGTATTGGGCGAAGTAGAGAACGCGCTCCAGGTTGCGCGGCGAGATGTCCAGCAGTAGTCCAAGGCGACTGGGGACCCCCTTGACATACCAGATATGGCTGACAGGGCTGGCCAGATCGATGTGGCCCATGCGCTCGCGGCGCACTCTGCTGGGAGCCACTTCGACACCGCACTTGTCGCACGTAATTCCCTTGTATCGTACTCGCTTGTACTTTCCGCAGTAGCATTCCCAGTCCTTGGTGGGCCCGAAGATGCGCTCACAGAACAAACCATCTCGTTCCGGACGCAGAGTGCGATAGTTGATGGTCTCCGGCTTGGTAACCTCGCCAAAGCTCCAATCCTTGATCTGTTCAGGCGAAGCCAGAGAGATTCGAATGGCATCAAAATCGTTAACTTCCACTTTTCACCTCTTGAATATGGTAGGGCGGTCTGGGCGAAAACTGCACGTTGTGCGAATCTTCGCTGAACGCCTTTCTACCTGCCGGCCATCGGGCCAGGAACACTAATGCTGAAGCCCAGTTTGGGTAATTGCTCTTCGCTGTCATCCTTGCCAAAATGGATGACCTCTTCCTTTTCATTGATGACGTCCACCGCCAGCCCCATGGACTGCAGCTCCTTGACCAGGACCCGGAAGGATTCCGGCACACCGGGTGAGGAGATGGGTTCGCCCTTGACGATAGCCTCATAGGTCTTGACGCGGCCGGTAACATCGTCCGACTTGACCGTCAGCATTTCCTGAAGCGTATAGGCCGCGCCGTAAGCTTCCAGGGCCCAAACTTCCATCTCACCGAATCGCTGACCACCGAATTGAGCCTTTCCACCTAAGGGCTGCTGGGTCACGAGCGAATAGGGGCCTGTCGAACGAGCGTGTACTTTGTCTTCGACCAAGTGGGCTAACTTGAGCATATTGATGACACCTACGGAAACCGGGCGGTCATAGAGTTCACCAGATTTACCGTCGTAGAGCAACATCTTGCCGGCGGTGGGCAGGCTTTGGTTCTTTGCCAGAGCCGCTTCAACGGCCTCTTGCTCCACTTGCTCGTCACTGAGGTTGGAAATTCGTTCCATTTCCTCATAGACGGCTTCCTTTTCCGTCTCAGACTCTGGTACCTCAGCGTACCAGATGCGATCGTTGGTCTCCGCCGGTTCCTCGTCCTCGCTCGCAACTTCGACTTCGATATCGGTTTCGGCATCGAGGTCGGTTTCTGCTTCTTCATCAAGTTCCGGTTCAGCTTCGTCAAAGACCGCCATTCGCATCTCGTCGCGCCTGGTCTGCTTCAACCATTCCCGCAGGCAGACCCGACGGGCGTTTTCGTTGATCCGCTCGCGCTCTTCCGGTGACAAGGCCTCATAGTCATCGGACATGATATCGTCGGGATCATATTCCTGAGGCTCTTCGGCCAACCACTCCCGCAGCAAGGCATTGCGCGCATAGGATTCGTCGAAGTAGACAAGTTCGGGGTCATAGCCACGCTCACCAAGCTCCTCACTCAGGTAAAGAGAACGAATCTCGATGTCGTCAAGCAGTTCTTCGGGATCGATCTCTTTCTCTTCGGCCCAGGCCCAGGCTCGTTTGGATGCCTTCTCCCATGCACGGCTCATGAGCCACGCGCGTGCTAACTCCGCCTCGATCTCATCCTCGCGCGCGCCGTCAAAGACAGGGGTTTCGGCGGAGAATCCCAGTTCCTGCGCTGCCCAGCCCAGGTGGGTTTCCAGCACCTGTCCGATATTCATTCGGGCCGGTACACCCAGGGGATTGAGGATCATATCGACCGGGGTTCCATCTTCCAGGAAGGGCATGTCCTCAACCGGTACGATCCTGGAGATGACACCCTTGTTGCCGTGGCGGCCGGCCATCTTGTCCCCTTCGCTGATTTTGCGCTGCTGCGCCACCATTACCCGCACCATTTTTTCCACGCCCGAGGGCAGGTCGCGATGATCCTCTCTGCTGAAGACTTTGATGTCGACCACCTTGCCCTTTTCTCCGTGGGGCAGGCGCAGGCTGGAGTCTTTGACTTCCCTTGCCTTTTCCCCGAAGATCGCTCGGAGAAGTTTTTCCTCAGGGGTTAGCTCGGTTTCACCCTTGGGCGTGATCTTGCCAACCAGAATGTCGCCAGGGCCGACCTCGGCACCGATTCGGATGATGCCGTCCTCGTCCAGATCCTTCAGGGCATCCTCGCCTACATTGGGAATATCTCGGGTTATTTCCTCGGCGCCCAACTTGGTATCCCGGGCCTCTGTCTCGTGTTTTTCGATATGAATGGAGCTAAAACGATCATTCTGAACCAACCGTTCGGAGATCAGGATAGCATCTTCGTAGTTGCCACCTTCCCAGCTCAAAAATGCAACCAATATGTTCTGGCCCAAGGCCAACTCGCCCCGGTCGGTCGAACTGGAGTCTGCCAGTACCGTGTCCGTTTCAACCACATCGCCCTTGAAGATGATCGGTCGCTGGTCGATGCACGTCGACTGGTTGGACCGGTTGAACTTGCGCAGCTCGTAGCTGCGGCGCGTCCCATCCTCCTCCAGAATGGTAATCTCGTTGCTGGTCACTCCAACGACCTCGCCAGCGTTCTTGGCCAGAACTACGTGGCCACTGTCCATGGCGGCTCGCCTTTCCATGCCGGTCCCGACAATAGGGGCTTCCGGTTTAAGCAGCGGCACCGCCTGGCGCTGCATGTTGGATCCCATCAGGGCGCGATTGGCATCGTCGTGTTCCAGGAAGGGGATCAAGGAGGCCGAGATACTCACAATCTGTTGGGGCGAAACGTCCATATAGTCGATATGTTCGGGTGTTTCGAAAAGAAAGTCCTGGCTGTGCCGTGCCGACACGCGGGAGGATTCGAACTGACCTTGCTCGTCCAGCTTGGCGCTTGCCTGGGCAATGGAGTGACGGTCTTCTTCATCTGCTGTCAGAAAGATGATGTCGCTGCTTGATTTTGGAATGATCTTATAGGGACGTAACGCCCCTTCAGGCAGCGTATCGGTCACCAGAGCTACAACATCTTCGTCGATTACGGTGCCAGCCGGCACGAGGGTCTCGCGAGTGGTCGGATCGACGACGGCTTCTGCCAGGGTTGTACCGACGGCATGGGGCAATGTCAGATCCACCTCGTGAAGCACTCGGCGATAAGGGGTTTCGATGAACCCATACTCGTTGATCTGGCCATAGCTGGCCAAAGAGCCGATCAGGCCAATATTGGGACCTTCCGGTGTTTCGATGGGACAGATACGGCCGTAGTGGCTATGGTGGACGTCGCGAACGTCGAAACCGGCTCGCTCGCGTCGCAGGCCACCAGGGCCCAGGGCGCTCAGGCGACGTTTGTGGGTAAGCTCAGCCAGCGGATTGGTTTGATCCATAAACTGGCTCAACTGGCTGCCACCGAAAAACTCCCGAGTCGCTGCGACGACAGGCCGGATGTTGATCAGCGACAGTGGTGTAATCTGTTCGGGATCGCGAATGGACATCCGCTCACGAACGACGCGCTCCATGCGCAGTAAGCCGATGCGAATCTGGTTCTGAATCAGTTCACCGACGGTCTTGACCCGGCGATTTCCGAGATGATCAATGTCATCGGCCGTATCGATGCCGTTGTTGATCTTGATCATGTGCTCGATGACCTTTTGCAGGTCCAGGTTGGTGAGCGTACGCTGACTCAGGGGCACGTCGTTCATGAGGTCGAGCCTGCGATTTAGTTTGTAACGCCCAACCTTTCCCAGGTCATAACGCCGGGGTTCAAAAATCAGGTTTTGCAGGAACTTCTCGGCGTTATCAAGGGTTGGAGGGTCACCCGGTCGTAGTTTCTTGTAGAATTCAAGCAGCGCCTCATCCCGTGTCCGCAGGTTAACGGGCTCTTTTTCAATGGTTGCAGCCACGTAAGGGTGCTCCGGCATGGTGTCGACATCTTCGAAGAGTTGGAAGATTTCGTCATCATTGCCATAACCGATTGCTCGCAAAAGAAC
Source organism: Chloroflexota bacterium (assembly GCA_034717495.1). NCBI lineage: Bacteria > Bacillati > Chloroflexota > Chloroflexota bacterium. The sequence goes on from JAYELL010000037.1 coordinate 12,004, forward strand.
CGTGACCGGCAGTTTGCGTTTGCGATCAATCTTGACTGTGAGGATATCCCGTCGGGATGTCTCAAACTCCAGCCAGGCGCCCCGGCTGGGAATCAGTTTCGCCATACACAGGTCGCGTCCGGTAGTGCGGTCCTCATCAACTGTGAAGTACACACCAGGGGAGCGGATGAGTTGGCTGACAACCACGCGTTCCGCACCATTAATAATGAAGGTGCCTGCGTCGGTCATGAGGGGGAAGTCACCCATGAAGACTTCCTGCTCAGTGATCTCGCCGGTGTCATGGTTGCGTAGCTGAACTTTGACAAACAGCGGTGCTGAAAAGGTGATATCCCGCTCGCGACACTGTTTTTCTGTATATTTGGGTTCGCCAAACCAAAAATCGCCAAAATGCAGTTCGAGGTTTTTGTTAAAACTTACAATCGGAGAAATCTCGCTGAAGAGATCCTTGAGCCCCTCGCTCTTGAACCAGGCAAATGAATCCAATTGGATTTCTGTCAACCTGGGCAAGGGCTGAGCGGTGGGGATGCGAGCATAGCTTTTGCGATCGATGCCGTACTTGGAAGCCAAGGTCATACCTCCGGTGTCTAATGCACTGCTTGTACTGGGCAGTGAGGCCTAATAAAAAAGAGTGGGTCACCTGTTTTTCTGACCAAGAAAGCCAGGCCGTTCATTTACGTATGCACAGACAACGCGTGCAATAGGAAACGAACGAATTCCTGGCTTGGATGTTGTTAGTGTTGTCTCTTGTCACACTTCTAAACGCGCCAAATGCCCACCACCAATCGATAGCCTGACCCGCAGGTCCGGCCATTGGACATGGGCCTCTGTTCTGTTGTGGAACTTACTGTTTTGGTGAGATGATGCCAGTTGAGACTCGCTATTTGTGAAAGCGATTTTTCCGCAAGCTCAAATTCTATCACGAAATGGCGTGTTTGTCAAGTCCCAATTTTCCGGGATTCCAGGTGTCGCGCAGGGCCTCTTTCGCAGTGCTTTTCGATCGATCTTGCTCGCGTAACCTTAAAATTGGCAGTCAGGTCAATCGGATTGCCAAAATCACGCTTGCCAAATCACGGAAATGGTGATAAGATGGCAGGAAGTGGAGGATTGTGGGAGAAAGTGGGGCATTGGTCCAGACTTTCAATCAGAATCGTAGAGGCAGTGGGACAAGTTGGAGATCATCTGTTCTAATCCTGATTCCGTCCCTGAGCATTTCTGAGGCTAGAGGTTGTAGTGGCGCTATGTTGATCGGTCAGTTTGAGCATTCCCTGGATACAAAAGGCAGGTTGACCTTGCCGTCTGGCTTGGCTGGGCAGCTGGCGGCCGGTGTTGTGCTTACCAGTGGACTGGAGGGTTGCATCTACCTGTTTCCTGCCGCGGAATTCGAAAAACTCAGTGGCCGTATCCGTGAACTCCCTTTTACTGACACCCGGGCTCGTAAGCTGCGCCGTCGCCTCTTTCCCCAGGCGCACGCTGTAGACCCGGATAAACAACGCCGTATCCTGATTCCTCAATGGTTACGCGATCATGCCGGCATCACCGACAGGGTGTTGATCGCCGGCATGGATATCTATGCGGAACTCTGGGCACCCGATGCATGGCGGGAACAGAGTGAGTACTTGTCTGATGAATTGACCGACGAGGAATACTTCGCCGGTCTGGATGTATGATTTCCGGAGCAGGACAGCGTCATGGCATCTTTACCGGCGTTGCCCAACGCTCCACAACCAACCTCTGAGTCGACTGGTACCAGTTCGACTCACACATCTGTGATGCCACAGGAGGTTCTTGACTTCCTGGGGCCCCGTCCCGACGGGGTCTACATCGACGCCACGGCTGGTGGCGGTGGTCACTCAGAGGCGATATTGCTTGCTTCGTCCTCGGGTGACTCGCTTTCCCTGGCTGTGGACCCTGCAACCCCTGTGGGTGGCCGGGTCTTGAGTATAGACGCAGACCCGGCAGCAGTCAAGCGTGTCAGCCAGCGATTACAACGATTCGATCGACGGACCGTTGTGGTCCATTCTAACTTTCGTCATCTTTCAAGGGTGGCTATCCAGCAAGGGTTTGCCCGCGTAGATGGCATTCTGTTAGATCTGGGGCTATCCAGTTTTCAGCTCGGCGACCCTGAGCGCGGTTTCGCTCTCATGGCTGACGGTCCCCTGGATATGCGTTTTGATCCTGAACAGGATGTTTCGGCAGCCGATCTTGTCAACAGGCTGGATGAGAAGGCCCTGGCGGACTTGATCTACCACTATGGAGAGGAACGATACTCAAGGCGGATTGCCAGAGCAATCATTGCAGCCCGTCCATTATATACCACCGGCGAATTGGCAGCGGTGATCGGAAATACGATTGCCCGGCGCGAAAGGATTCACCCGGCAACGCGGACTTTCCAGGCATTGCGAATCGCCGTCAATGAGGAACTGGCTGTGCTGTCGGATGTCCTGCCTCAGGCGGTGAAGCTGCTGCGCCCCGGTGGGCACCTCGTGGTGATATCCTTTCATTCATTGGAGGATCGCATTGTAAAAAACTTTTTTCGGCGCGAGGCAACCGATTGTATCTGTCCTAAAGAAGTGATTATTTGTGAATGTGGTCACCGGGCAAGCTTGCGCGTCCTGACCAAAAAGCCTCTGCGCCCAAGTCAAAACGAGGTGACCGTCAACCCTCGTAGTCGAAGTGCCAGACTCCGCGCTGCGGAGAAACTACCCGATTCCATCCCGGATCGTTAGGTCGACCCTTTTTGATCGTTTGGTTTCGCTGCTGCGCACCTGCCAACACCTGCGTTAGGAAGGAATGCTACCGTGATAGAACGGACGGTACTGCCCAGAATCCGGCCCACCGCTCCCTCATCGTCGGCCCTGCAGTCTCAGGATGAGAAGCCCCCAAGGATATCCCGTGAGACCCTGCAGTACGGGGGCGTTTTCCTGGGAATCGCGCTGGTAACCCTGATCCTGTTTCTGTACGTGTTGCCCAGCAGCCAGATGAGTGCCGCTGAAGCTCGAATTACCGAACTCAAGGAAGAAAAAGCCTCGTTGCAACGCATGAATGCCGATGTTATCAGATCGATCACCCAATATTCCGAACAGAAGGTGCTGGAACAGCGCGCGCGCAAACTGGGCATGGGTCCCCCTCACAACGCTGTCTATCTGCACCTGCTCGCAGAGGGATCTGCCGGCAAGGTCGCCCACCAGGAAGGTGCAACGATCGAGTCGCCGAAGGTGTCCGAAAAAGCAGGCGAGCGCAATTGGCTGGCCAACCTCGACGTGACGGGCTGGCTCGAATCGGTGAGACTGGCGGGCTCGGACCTGGTCGACGAGATCGAGGCGAAGGTTTTCCCATAGACGACCGCTGGCTGCAAGCCAGCAGTCGTGCGAGTTCCCGAAGCTCAAAGTGTCGTAGAATAGGCAAATTTCATGGCAGGACGCGATGATCATCCACAAGTGCGTATCGCTATTATCGCTTTTGCGCTCTTTCTCGGTTTCCTGGTTCTGATGGTGCAGTTGGTGCGCTGGGCGGTGGTGCAACCAAGTCCCCTGGGTCGGGGTTCCGAACCCCATGAACAGGCCCTGGTTGCCGCTGGTCGAGGTGAACAGCGAGGCATGATCGTCGACCGTTTTGGTGAACCCTTGGCCTTCGATACCTTCCGATGGGAGATTTGGGTCGAACCCCGGCTCGTACATGATGAGGAAATCGAGGAGCTGGCTGACAAATTGGTCGAAACGATGGGTCCTGCTCTTGAGATGGACCGCGCAGAGCTGGTCACGATCCTGGCTCAGCAGGGCGCGGGAACGTTTACGTTGACCAGGGAAGCTCCCGAAATGGTCGGTGAAGACATCACCGCCTGGCATCGACTTGATGTGGGTACAAGACCGATTCCCACCCGCTATTATCCGCAAGGGTCAATGGCAGCGCATGTGCTTGGCTTTGTCAACGGTGAACCCCGCGCCTATTACGGCGTCGAGGAGGAGTACGATTCCTTTCTAACCAGCTTGGAAACATCTTTTTTCCGTTCAGACCCCGGCGTGCAGGCAGCCTACAGCGATCTACCTGATCGATGGCAACGATATCTGCCATCTCCGGTCGGCCAGGACCTGGTCCTCACGATCGACCGGCGTATGCAGTATGAAGTCGAAAGGACCCTGGGTGAAGCGATCGGTACTTATAACGCCGTGTCCGGAACCATCATTGTGATGGATCCTGAAACGGGCGAAATCAAGGCGATGGCGAGTCTTCCGTCATACGATCCCAACCATTTCGGCCGCGCAACCAACACGGTCCTGGCCAATCCGGCGATTACCAGCCAATATGAACCTGGCTCCATTTTCAAGATTATCACGATTGCGTCCGGAATCGACGCCGGAATCATAACACCCGATTCTGTCCTGACCGACATTCAGAAGCTTGAGGTCGGCGGGCGAACAATCATGAATTCCGACCGGATGAGCCATGGCGAGGTTTCGATCTGGACTGTGCTCTCGAAATCCTTGAACGTACCCACAGCCAAAGTGGCACTCGAGTTGGGCGAATCTCGGTTCTACCAGTACGTGCGACGTTTCGGTTTTGGGCAATTGACCGAAGTGGATCTTGCCAACGAAATCGCCGGTACCGTCAAGGTTCCTGGCGACACCCTGTGGTCGGAGTCCGACCTGGCAACCAATGCCTTCGGGCAAGGGCTGGCGGCAACGCCATTGCAGATGGCAACTGCCGCTGCGGCCATCGCCAACGACGGGGTGCTGGTGCAGCCTCACATCGTCGACAGCATGGTTTTCCAGGGACGGGTTATGCGACCATCGGAGGGATCGGAGCAAAGGGTAATCAAAGCCGACAGTGCCAAAGCCATGATCGATTTGATGGTGAATGTGGTCGAAGAGGGTGTTCCCCTGGCTGCTGTGCCCGGGTATACTGTTGCAGGAAAGACCGGGACGGCACAGGTTGCCATTGAAGGTGGTTATCATCCCACGGCGACAGTGCATTCTTTTGTCGGATTTGCCCCTGCCTATGATCCGGAATTTGTGGTTTTGGTGAAGCTGGATAGGCCCACCACCAATCCCTGGTCAATGCAAACAGCAGCACCCACCTTCTCGCGAGTTGTCAAAAAACTTCTGCACATGGCACACGTTCCGCCCGAGCAGGTCGCTAACAAACCATGATGCTTTCCCTGGAGGATGTGTGGCAGGCCCTGAGCGGCCAAACCTTTCCCTTCGAAGATAGTCGCTTCAAGCAGGGTTTGACCTCAGTGGTGATTGACAGCCGTCTTGCCGAACCTGGAAGCCTGTTCGTAGCACTGCATGGTGAGCGCACCGATGGCCACAAATACGTTGCCCATGCCGTCAGCCGCGGTGCCATCGCTGCCCTCGTAGAGGCATCAGTTGATCTCAATTGCGCGCTTATCGATCCACAACAGCCCGAGTCCGTGTCACCGATCGCAGCCGAGCAGGCCATCTGTATCAAGGTGGATAATACCCTGGAGGCGCTACAGCAGATTGCAGGCTATTGGCGAAACCGTTTTTCACCTGTCGTGGTTGGTGTGACTGGCAGTGTCGGCAAGACCTCGACCAAGGAAATCATCGCTGCCGTTCTTTCCCGCCGCTACGTAACCGGGAAGAGCCGTGGGAACCTTAACAACGAAATAGGTGTGCCCTTGACGCTGCTGGAGATGGATGATCGTTACGAGTATATGGTGCTCGAGATGGGCATGTACGATGTGGGCGAGATCGCCGATCTGTGCCGAATCGCCAAACCGTCTATCGGCGTAGTCACCAATGTGGGTCCAGTCCATCTGGAGCGGGCGGGATCGATCGAGCGGATTGCCCAGGGCAAGACCGAACTTGTGGAAACTCTCCCTCCGAACGGCTGGGCCATCCTGAATGCCGATGATCCATTGGTCAGCGCGATGGTGGAAAAGACGAATGCCAGACCATTCTTTTATGGGTTGACGGACGATGCCGACCTGTGGGCCGATTCTATCGAGAGTGAGGGGCTGGACGGGATCCGTTTTCGTTTTCACTATGGAAAGGATGTACTGCACGTCCGAGTACCCTTGATTGGGCGTCACAGCGTTCACACGGCCCTGCGGGCCGCGGCGGTTGGGCTCGTGGCTGGCTTGAGTTGGGAGGAAATCGTCTCCGGGCTTCAGGATAGCGATGTTCAGCTTCGGCTGGTTGTTGCCCGCGGCCTTCATGGCGCCACTCTTTTGGATGACACCTACAATGCCAGCCCCGCGTCGACCCTGGCGGCGCTGAATCTTTTGGCCGACCTTGATGTCGGCCATGGCCGCCGCATTGGCGTTCTGGGCGATATGTTGGAGCTTGGCAGCTATGAAGAGGAGGGGCATCGCCTGGTAGGTGCCAGGGCGGCTGACGTGGTCGATGCCCTGATTACGATCGGCAGCCGGGCCAGGTGGATTGCCGAAGAGGCGGTAGCAGCCGGACTGGTGAAATCCCAGGTCAGGCGGGTGCACGGCATTCCGGCGGCTGTGGCTTTGCTGAGAGAGATGATCGGCCCCGGGGATGTCGTACTTGTGAAGGGTTCCCGAGGATCTTCCATGGATGAGATCGTAAGCGCTCTCAGCCTGCCGCGAGACGAGGAGCAATAGGGCCCGTGGCTTATTCCTTGACGCTGGGCACCATTACCTTTTTCCTGGCCGTGATCTGGGGCCGGCCCCTGATCAACTGGCTGACGCGCAATGGCATGGGCAAGAAGATTCGCGTCGAGGAACCTGGCGCTCATCAGCTCAAGATGGGCACACCTACCATGGGTGGGCTGATGATCATTATCCCAGTGGTGATTATCACGGGTGTCCTCAACATTGCGAATCTGCTTGGCTTCACGTTTATCGGCCGATCCATACTGATACCTCTGTTCGCCCTGATATCTTTTGGCATTCTGGGATTGATCGACGATCTGGAGGGTGTCCGGGATGTAGGCGTACATGGTGAGGGCATCATGGCGCGCAGCAAGGCGGGTTGGCAATTCGTTTTAGCATTGATCCTGGCGCTGGTTCTGTTTCTGAGCCCGACCGAATTGAGGAGCGTGGCAATACCGGGCATTGACGAGAAGATACCTATCGGCTGGCTGTACGTACCTCTCACCATGTTCGTCATTGTTGGCGCGTCGAACGCTGTCAATTTGACAGATGGTCTGGACGGTCTGGCCGGTTCGCTGGCTGCGGTGGCTTTCGCCTGTTATGGAGTCATTGCCAATCTGCAGGGTCAGGTTTGGCTGTCGGCCTTCTGTTTCACCATGGTTGGTGCTCTGTTGGCCTTTCTCTGGTTCAATGTCCATCCGGCCGACCTTTTTATGGGCGATGTTGGTGCATTGTCGATCGGCGCAACTCTGGCTGTTATCGCGTTCATGACGGGACAGTGGTTGTTGTTGCCAATTGTCGGCGCGATGTTCGTTGCCGAAGCCCTCTCGGTCATCATTCAGGTGGGCTGGTTCAAGATCACAAAGCGTCGCTACGGAGAGGGTCGACGAGTGTTAAAGATGAGCCCCTTGCACTACCATTTCGAACTTCTGGGATGGAGCGAGACACAGGTAATGCAACGGTTCTTTCTCTGTGGAATTCTGGCTGGCATGCTCGGCGTGGCTTTGGCGCTCATTTAATTGTTTATTTCATTTCATAATGGAGTCTTTCGCCGGCAAGCGGGTCGTCATTCTGGGTCTGGCCCGTCAGGGAACCGCACTGGCAACGTTCTTTCACAGCCGCGGTGCCCAAGTGACGATCAGCGATCTTGCCTCGCCCGACCAGTTGGCTGAACCGCTGGCAGCCCTGGCCGGAACCGATGTGCGCCTGGTTTTGGGCGATCATCCGCCCTCCCTTTTGAACGGCTGCCACATGCTCTGTCTCAGCGGCGGCGTGCCACCTCAGATATCATTGGTTCGGGCGGCGCGCCGGCAGGGCATTCGGCTCAGTAACGATGCTCTGTTGACAATTGCCGGGAGTCCGGCGCCAACCGTTGGCATTACCGGCTCAAGTGGCAAAACGACAACGACGACTCTGGTGGGTCTTATGCTGGAAGCCAGTGGTTTGAAGGCTCCCGTTGATGGTCGTCGGCACAGCGGGCCAGGTGCCCACCGGGCCCATGTATGGGTGGGCGGTAACATCGGAATCCCGCTGATCGACCGGCTGGATCAGGCGGAGCGAAACGATATTCTCGTGTTGGAACTATCCAGCTTTCAACTGGAGCTATTTGACGAGATGGCAGGCGGAAGTTCATTGAGCCCCCACATTGCGACGGTCTTGAACGTGACACCAAATCACCTGGATCGACACCCGTCGATGGCCAATTATACAGCCTGTAAGGCCAATATTCTTCGCTGGCAGCACGCAGATGATGTTGCGGTGTTGGGCAGCGACAATGAAATTACAGGAAGGTGGCTACGGGAATTGCAGGTGACCATCGAGGCCGGCCAGGGGCAGCAGGCCCTGAACTTTGCCATCGAGGGTCAAATCGTGGGCTTCGGCTTCCAGCGCAACGCATCCGACGGCTGCTGGCTGGACGGAGAACAGTTGATGTGGCAGTACCAGGGGCAGGAGCATCCTGTCGTTGATGTAACCGATATTGGGCTTCCAGGCCGCCATAACGTTCTCAACGTCATGGCGGCGTGCGCCACAGCAGGCGCTGCCGGTGCATCGTCCGAGGCGATGCGCAAGGTGGCACGTACCTTTGCCGGCGTTCCTCACCGTCTTGAATTGGTCCGCGAGGCCAATGGCGTCGTCTGGATCAACGATTCTATTGCCACCACCCCGGAGCGTGCGGCGGCAGCACTGCACAGCTTCGATCAGCCGATCATTCTCTTAGCTGGTGGCCGCGACAAAAAACTCTCCTGGACCGGGTTTTCCAGCCTGGTTCTCCAGAAAGTAAAACACCTGATTCTGTTTGGCGAAGCGGCCGGCCTGATTTGGGAGTCGGTTGTCCATGCCAGACCTGAACCAGATATCGAGATCGTTCGGTGCGAGAACCTGGCCGATGCCGTTGAGGAAGCAGCCCGGGTAGCCAGGCCAGGTGACCTGGTGTTGTTATCTCCAGGCGGCACAAGTTACGATGCCTACAGAGATTTCGAGGCGAGAGGTAACCACTATCGCCGGTTGGTGGCAGCTCTTTAGGCAGGCGGTCAGAACTACGGGAACGTCCTATGGCGACATTATCGAAGAAACCGTCGAAGTCACGTCAAAAACGTAATACTATCTCAGGAACCGAAATTGCCCGCTACGATTTCGTGTTGATGGGCGTGGTAGCCATATTGGTCGGACTGGGCCTGGTCATGATCTTCAGTGCCAGTTTTGAGGAAGCCAACCGCACCTGGGGGAAATCAACCTGGTACTTTCTCCGACAGCTCCAATGGCTGGCCGTCGGCGGTGTTGCGATGGTCATCCTGGCCCTGATCGACTATCGAATCCTGCACCATTTCGCGCTGCTGATCATGATCGTTACTCTGGGTGTTCTGATCGCCGTGCTGCTTTTTGGCGTGGATAATCTGGGTGCCCGACGGCACCTGATTGGCACATCTGTCCAGCCCAGCGAGGTCGCCAAGCTGACGATTACGATCTACATCGCCTATTGGCTGAGTTCCAAGGGCGACCGGATAAAGAAGGTGTCTCTCGGATTGCTGCCGTTCGCGATCTTGCTGGGGCTCGTGTCGTTGCTTATTATCCTGCAACCAGACCTGGGAACCACCATGGTAATCGTGGTCACAGGATTGATCATGTATTTCGTGGCCGGCGCTGATGGCAAGCAGGTCATCGCTACTATTGTAATCGCAACGATAACCATGGTACTTGCCGTAACGCAGATCGGCTATGCCCAGAATCGCGTCGACGAATTCCTGGCCGCGATCAAAAACCCCGGAGGCGAGGGAGGGTATCAGGTGTCAGCTGCCCTGGAGGCATTTGCCAGAGGCAGATGGTTTGGGACGGGGCTGGGCGACGGCGCCAAGGATGTCCCCTTGCCCTTCACCGATAGCATATTCGCCGTCGTCGGCGAGGAACTGGGCCTCGTGGGTACCCTCCTGGTGGTAGGGCTGTTCATGGCTCTGGCCTATCGCGGCCTGCGAATCGCACTTCGTTCCCAGGATAGGTTTGGAATGGTGCTTGGCTGTGGCATCACAGGCTGGTTGGCTATTCAGGCGTTCTTCAACATGGCAGTCAATACGGCAACATTGCCGTTCAGCGGTTTGACGCTGCCTTTCATCAGTTATGGAGGATCCTCCCTGCTGGCATGCCTGGCCGGGGTGGGTCTGTTATTGAGTATTTCAAGATATGGAACACTTGCAGAGACCTCAAAGAAACCTGCCCGGCGAGATGACAGCCAAACCGATGCGGTCAATGCGTCTGCTGGTATCGGGCGGTGGGACTGGTGGCCACGTCTATCCAATTTTGGCCGTTCTGGACGCCCTAAAAAACGGGCAAAGGGAACGGCACGATCAAGACGGGCAGGCGCTACCACCAGCTACGTCGTCAAGGCAGCCAGTTTCGGCCGAGCCGGAAAGCTCGGCGGGCGCGTTACCAGGACAAAAAGGACCATCGCTCGTCGCACCGGCACAAGCAAGCGAAAGCGCGCTGCCAATGCCAGAGCAGTCAAGAGAATCCCGCGACGACGGTGAGGCGGACGCGATCCTTTACATTGGCATCGATGGTGGCATCGAAGAGCAGTTGGCCCGCGGGGCCGGCATCGATTTTCGCAGCATTCAGAGTGGCCAACTGAGAGGGATGGTTCCCTGGACTGCGACGGCCAGCCTGTTGAAAATGGTGAAGGGTTCCCGGCAGGCTCGCCAACAGATTGCCGATTTTAAGCCCGATGTCGTTTTTGTAACCGGTGGTTTCGTGACGGGTCCGGTGGTCTGGGCCGCCTGGCGAGCCGGTATTCCGGTTTTGATTTACCTGCCAGATATTGAGCCAGGCCTGGCAATCCGCCGGCTTAGCCGTTTTGCACTGAGTGTGGCGGTCACCTTCCCGGAGGTGGCAGAGCATTTTCCTGGCAAGGCTGTGGTGACAGGCTACCCGGTGCGTCCCGAGATTCTGAAAGTGGCCCGCGATCGGATGGCAGCCAGGCACCGTATGGGACTGGCCGGGGAGAAGCCAGTTGCCCTGGTCTTCGGTGGCAGCCGCGGCGCCCGAAGCATCAATCAGGCCTTGGCCGCAGTCCTGGATGACCTTCTCGATCGTTATCAGGTGGTTCATATTACTGGTACGCTGGATTGGCAAGCTATGCAGGATCGAATCGGAAAGCTGACGGAAGCAAAACGTCAACGCTATCATTCCTTTCCCTATTTGCACGATGACATGGGCTATGCCCTGGCGTCGGCAGATCTGGTAGTGGCGCGGGCGGGCGCTTCGACGCTTGGCGAGTTTCCCGCCTTCGGCCTTCCCAGCATCCTGGTGCCCTATCCCTATTCAGGGCAGCATCAGGATGTCAACGCCGACTATCTGGTTGACCGGGGCGCAGCGCTCAAGCTGCCAGACGCCAGACTTGAGGCCGATCTGTTGGCAACTGTTGTTGGGTTGCTTGAAAATCCGGAGAAGATTCGTTTGATGGGCAAGGCTGCCGCGTCGCTGGCTCAACCTGACGCGGCAGGCAAAATCGCCCAGGAGATACGAAGTTTGGCTGTTGGCGGCCAATAGACAGCGAGGAATCCAATGGATGGCTTTTTTCTATTCGTATTAGCATCCATCATGGCCATCTTTGCGGTCATGGGGTATCTGAACGGCACCAGGTGGGCAATCATTTCGCTGATTGTCCTGCTTATCGCTGCGTTTCTTGTCGAGCGGATGCCCGACCTGATTGTTGATACGTTCAATGGCATCTACATGGGTATCATGTTGGCTATCAAGGGTGGATTAGGCGATGTCGCCAGTGGCGACCTGAACAGTGCGGGCGCCAAGCTGGAGAGCGTGGAACCTCTCTTTTCGGGCGATTCGGAACGGTTTGCACTCTTGCTGGTGATTGGGTTTGCCGTCGCGATTGCCGTAATTCTGGCAATCATCATCAAGGAGAAGTCGGAGGTTTTTGGCGGCATTCTGGGCCTTTTTTACGGCTACATCTTGGCCGCCGTTAGCATACCGCTGATATTCGGCATCTCTGGAGCTCTCTTCCCATTGCCCTTCATTCGAAGTGGATCGGGAACAGGTACTGCGTCGGCGACCGTCAGCAGCGCTTCGGTCTTCGATCAATTCATGGCCAGCCTGGCTAACCCGGATACCATACGGCTGATCGGGATAATGATAGCAATCGCCATTGCGATTTTTCTTTTCTTCACCGTTCGACGTGGCGTGAAGAGGTGAGGTCATGGGCCCAATAGAGGTGTTTTTTCTGGTTGTAATTGGTCTGTTCGGGGCCATTGGCATTGTTCGGGGCTACCAACGGGACCTGGGCGTCACGACCATGTTGTTGCTTGCTCTCTTTGTACTCACCTTCATCCCAGACTACCTCGGCGATCAGCTGGCCAGCGTCATGACCACCCTGGGCGTTAGCCAGAGCAGTGCGGAGACAGTCTATGCCATTTTTGCTACCGTTCTGCTCTGCATTGTTGCTTTCATTTCATACCACGGCGTGGGCCTGCTGTTCCCAGGCTCAGGACGAAACTGGTTTGTCAGCCTGCTGGTTGGTCTGTTGAACGGCTATCTTTTTGCAGGCAGCATCTGGTGGTATCTGAACGATGCGGGTTGGCCGTTGGACACTGTGGTCGAGACCTACTCGTCGACCTATCAGTTCTTGATTCAGCTCATGCCGCCGGCGATCTTCAGCTGGCCATACTTTATCTTGTTGGCAGTCGGTATGTTGATTCTTCGCGTTGTACGGTGATTCAATGACGGAATGGGCAACAGACGTGACGCGGGCTGATCTTCTGGATCAGAAAACTGCGCCATCGACCCACATTCATCTTGTTGGTGTGGGCGGTGCCGGCATGTCAGCAATCGCCCGCATCCTTGTGGAGCGTGGATTCCAGGTCTCTGGTTCCGATCTGAATCGCTCTGCGATGAGCGATGAGTTGGCCGAGTTGGGCGCGACGGTATTCCTTGGTCACCGGGCCAGCCAGGTGTCGGGAGCCAACCTGGTGCTGATCTCGTCGGCAATACCTGAGGACAACGAGGAATCTCTGGCCGCCCGAGACGCAGGCATTCCGGTCGTGAAGCGCCGGGAGTTTCTTGGACCATTGATGACAGGGTATCGCCAGCTCTGTGTGGCTGGCACCCATGGAAAAACCACCACCAGTGCCATGCTTGCGACTCTGCTTGATGGCATCGGTGCGGAACCGAGTTTCATCGTCGGCAGCCAGATTCTTGCGTTGGGCACCGCCGCCAGGTCTGGCCGGCCAGGCGGCCCCTTCGTCGTCGAAGCTGATGAGTACGACCGGATGTTTCTGGGATTGTCCCCTGAGGTTGCACTGGTGACCAACATTGAATGGGACCACATTGATTGCTATCCGAAAACCGAGGATTATCAGGCTGCATTTGTCGAATTTGTCGGGCAGGTGTCGCCTGATGGGGTGATCGTTTATTGTGGTGACGATGCCGGGGCTGGCGAACTCCGGTCGGTGATCGACTCCGCCGATCACCGGTGGATATCCTATGGCCTGGGCCAGGACAACGACTGGCGTGCCCGAAGACTCGCGCCCAACGCTACGGGCGGGTCTGATTTCGAGGTCTGGCAGGGTGGCTCCCGTCTGGGTACCTGGTCCTTGCCATTGCCAGGTGAACACAATGTTAGAAACGTTCTGGGTTCCGTTGCTGCCGCGGCCGTTGCAGGTTACAACGTTTTCACTGAACCTTACAAAAACCTTAAAATTTCGACAAAAATGGCCGGAACAGCCCGCAGGTTGGAGCAAAAAGGCAAAAGTTGTGGTATAATCGTGCTTGACGACTACGCGCACCACCCTACTGAGGTGCGAGCAACGCTGAGTGCGGTACGGCAGCGCTTTCCCCGCCGTGACGTTTGGGTTCTCTTCCAGCCCCATACTTTTAGCCGCACTCGGGCTATGCTAACCGATTTTTACAAGAGCTTTGAAAACGCTGATCATGTGCTCATCACTGATATCTACGCCGCCCGCGAGCACGATACAATGGGCGTTTCGGCGTCAGATCTGGTAACTGCGCTACGCCCTGCTGTCGACGCGCGTTACGCCGGCGATCTGGGCAAGGCCACAGGGCTGTTTTTGGAGGAATTGCGGGAAGGAGATGTCCTTATCACGATGGGAGCGGGCGATGTCACCCGGGTAGGTGATCAAGTTCTTTCCCTCTTGCGAGAACGAGAGCAACATTCGGTTGAAGATGGTTCGGTTCAGAAGCACGTGGCGCTTTCCACTGAAATTGCCCGGGCAACGGGTCTTGCCGTGCGCCACGACGAGCCGCTTGCGGCACATACCACGATGCGAATTGGCGGTCCCGCGGAGCTGTTTGTGGTTGCAGGATCATCGGAGCAACTGCTGGCAATCACGCGGCTGGCCACGGAGGTCGGCGTTCCCCATCTCATTCTGGGTGGTGGCAGCAACATCCTTGTAAGCGATGCTGGTGTCCGGGGGTTGGTGATTTTGAACGCCTCCCGGGAGGTGCGCCGCCATGAAGGGAATGTTGTCTGGGCTGAATCGGGTGTGAACCTCGCCGGATTGGCGCGTCAAGCCATGCGGTGGGGATTGGCCGGACTGGAGTGGGGAGTTAGTGTTCCTGGTACGATCGGTGGCGCGGTGGTGGGCAATGCCGGTGCTCACGGTGGCGCCATCGCCGACTGCTTGCTCCGGGCGATGGTGTGGCAAAACGGAACTCTGGTGGAGTGGCCTCTGGCCCGTTTTCAGTACGGGTACAGGTATAGCAGATTGAAAGAGGCCATTGGAACCGGAGACGGCGATTTCGTCGTGCTTTCCGCGGCATTTGAATTGACACCCGATGATCCCGATGCGATCAATGCCCGGGCGGCCGAATACCTGGCACACCGGCGCGCAACGCAGCCCGTTGAGCCCAGTAGCGGCTCCCTTTTCCAAAACCCACCCGGTGACTTTGCCGGGAGGATTCTCGAATCTCTCGGGTTGAAGGGTCGCCGTTTGGGCAACGCTGGGTTCTCAGAGGTGCACGCTAATTTCGTAGTCAACTATGGCGGAGCCAGCGCAGCGGATGTCATCGGGTTGATCGATCTGGCTCGGGAGGCTGCCTGGCAGGATATGGGTGTGGAACTGGTGCCCGAGATTCTCTTCGTTGGCGATTGGTCCCGGCAGCCCTCTTATCAGGAGCTTTCATTATCGGTTGAGCAAGTGAATCAATCATGAGCCAGGGCAAACAACGAGTAGGCATTGTATTTGGAGGTCGATCGGGCGAACATGAGGTTAGTTTGCAGTCGGCACAATCGGTAATGGAGGCCATCGACACGGCCCGTTTTGAGGTGGTCCCAATTGCAATCGACAAACAAGGCCACTGGCTGGTTGGTGAAGCCTCTCGCCGGTTCCTGGCAACTACAATGCCGGCAAACAGTGATGCCGGAGATCGTGCGGTGGTTTCCTCCGCTGAAGTTCAAACCGGTCTGGTGCCGAAGGCCGAGTCGTTGCGAGATATTGATGTCGTTTTCCCTGTGCTTCATGGCCCGTTAGGGGAGGATGGCACCGTTCAAGGTTTATTCGAGTTGGCAGATCTTCCCTACGTGGGTTGTGGTGTTGCAGCATCGGCCGTGGCAATGGACAAAGCGTTGTGCAAGGATATCTTCGCTGCGCGAGGCTTTCTTCAGGCTGCTTTCCTGGTCGTCAAGCGTCGGGATTGGCGTGATGATCCGCGGCTCGTGATGGAGACCATCGAGAACCGCCTGGGCTTTCCCGTGTTTGTGAAGCCAGCGAATCTTGGTTCAAGCGTTGGCATCAACAAGGCTTCCGAACGGGCGAATCTGGCAAGCGCCATCGAAGATGCCGCTCGATACGATCGCAAGCTGGTCGTTGAAAAGGTTGTGCCCGCAGCGCGCGAACTCGAGGTAAGTGTACTTGGTAACGACGCCCCGATTGCATCACTGCCGGGTGAGGTCGTGCCGTGCCATGAGTTCTATGATTACGCTGCCAAGTACATTGAACCCGACTCTGAGTTGATCATTCCGGCGCCTATTTCCGATGATCTCACGGTCCATATCCGGCAACTTGCGATCGACGCATTCCAGGCTATTGATGGTGCCGGAATGGCGCGTGTCGACTTCCTTCTGGACGGTGAGACGGGTGACCTGTATCTGAACGAGGTTAACACCATTCCGGGGTTTACCGGTATCAGCATGTATCCCAAGCTGTGGCAGGCCAGTGGGTTACCTTATCCAGAACTGATCGACCGGTTGATCGACCTGGCATTGGAACGATACGCCGATAAAAGCAGCTCAGAAACATCCTACCGGCCCAAAGGTTGACGGGATAGTCATCATGAAAACCACCGGTGAACGCAGCCAAAAGAACAGCCGGCGTCGGAAGGCAGGCACCAAGCCTGGCATGCGACGCTATCGTGCCGCATCCAGTCAACCGCTTTCTCTGCGCGGCCGTGAAAGGCTTCGTCGTTCCAATGTGACAGCGCTACGGGCTGTCGCGGGTCTTCTGCTGCTGGGCATGGTAACGTTGCTTGTATTCCTCTTCGCGGACAACAGTTTTTTTGTCCAGGCCAGGGAAATACAGGGGATCCGGTTTACCAACGAGCAAGCCATTTACGAACAGACGGAGATTCTGAACTACAACGTTTTTTGGATCGATGCTCGTGAGGTCGAAGAGCGAATTGAGGGATTGCCCCACGTCAAACATGCGACGGTTAAACCGCAACTGCCCAACAAAGTTTTGATCGACGTGCTGGAGCGCGAACCGGAAGTCCTCTGGCATGTTTATGGGCAAAACGCCTGGGTTGACGGCGAAGGGGTCATGATGCCGGCGATCTCGCAATTGCCTACGCTGCCTGTTGTTCAGGACAGGGATGGCAGCAGTATAGGCAGGACAGGCCGGATTGATCCACAGCTTGTGGCTGGCATTCGGGAACTTACGCAACTGCTGCCGGGCATTGTCGAGTTCGCCTACGATGAACGGCACGGGCTTCATTTTCAGGCCAACAATGGCACGATCGTTTATCTGGGAAGACCCAGTGGATTGCCTTCCCGGGTGAAGGAACTGGCTGCTATTCAGGATACCCTCTTGAGCCAAGGGCTGAGGGCAAGCGAAATCGATCTTCGCTACGATGGCGGGCATTTTTACAAGCTGGGTCAATCCACCTACAGCCAATAGCCGCCGTCGATCGAATCGATGGCCTCACTTAACGAATCAGGAATTAACCAGCGTGTCTGATACTATTTGTGCGATAGATGTAGGAACCACCAAGGTCACGGCATTGATCGCCGAACTTATAGACGACGAAACCCTGGAGGTCGTTGGTTTTGGCAAGGCGCCCTCGGAAGGAATGGCCAAGGGGGTCGTTACCAACGTAGCCGCCGCTACCGCTTCGATTGGCCAGGCAGTTGAGGAGGCCGAGCATGCCGCGGATCGATCCATAGCCAGGGCCTACGTGGGCATCGCAGGAAGCCACATCCAGGCCCAGCAGAGCAAGGGCGCTGTTCCGATCAGTCGTAGCCGGGTTGTGACCTCCGAGGATGTGGGCAGGGTCAAGGAAGCCGCACGGGCCGTAGTCCTATCTCACAATCGCGAGATCATCCATGTGGTGGCGCGCAGCTATGCTGTAGATGAACAGGAGGATCTGCAGGATCCCCTGGGAATGCATGGCTTTCGGCTTGCCGTCGATGCTCAGGTGATCACCGGCGCCACCGGCGCCGTACGCAATCTCTTGAGCTGTGTGCAGACGCATGGCATCGAGGTGGAAGAGCTGGTGCTTGAGCCGCTGGCGTCAGGGCAAGCTGTATTGACCGATGCCGAACAGGAAATGGGCGTAGTGGTCGTGGATATAGGCGGCGGAACCACCGATGTGGCCATGTTCATGAAAGGCAGTCTGTGGCACACAGTTGTGCTGGATATCGGCGGCCAGCACTTGACCCAGGATTTGGCGGTCGGTTTGGGAGCACCGTTCGATGCCGCCGAGGAACTTAAGATTCGCCATGGGCATGTGCAGGCCAATCGGGTTGCTCAAGATCAGGAAGTCGCGATAGAACTTTTCGGCGAAAATGGCCCCCAGACAGTCCCGCGTCACCTGGTCGCAGAGATACTCGAGGCGAGGGCCGAGGAGATGATCGAGCTGATTCTCAGGGAGATCAAGCGCTCTGGATATGAAGGGCTGGTGCCGGCAGGGCTGGTGTTCACAGGTGGCTCTTCCCAGTTGACCGGTTTCAGGGATCTGGCGCGCAGGATGACCCAGGTTCCCGTTCGTGTGGGCACGCCGCGAGGGGTGCATGGGTTGATAGGCAAGCTCATGATACCTGAGAATGCCACAAGCATTGGTTTGCTCTTGTGGGCCCAGCGCACCCAGTGGGATGAGGCAGTCTACGGGGCGCAAAGTTCAGAAAGCCCCTTCACGCAGCGGATCATGCGCTGGCTTGGCAACTTTTTGCCAGGTTGATAACCTCAAGATATCAATCGATGATGCTAAACGTGTGTGCAATATACCAGGGAAGTCATTCAGATGTGTGTGGAAAACCGGAGGTGTGATTGAGCAATGACAGCAGACTTTGAACAGCCGACAATTCGGGACCCATTGGCCAACGTGCCCAGGAGTGTGTCTTCGATAGACACAACTGAGTCTGTGGGCCAGCGGTTCCCGCAAGAGAGCGAATTCTCAGCCGATTCGCCAGATATCGATCGTAGGGATTCAACCAAGCGCAATCCGCCGCAGGAAAGCGGCATCAATCAGCGAGCAAGGAGTGATAACATGGCTCGAAAATCTGCAAGAGAAGCACAACCGTCCTACGTTGACAACTTCGCCAAGATTCGAGTTGTCGGGGTGGGCGGCGGCGGCAGCAATGCCGTGAACCGCATGATCGACGCCGGAATCCAGGGTGTGGAGTTCATTGTCATCAATACCGATGCGCAGGCACTGCTGGAAGCCAATGCACCACAGCGCATGCGCATTGGCGACAAGCTGACCCGCGGCCTGGGGGCTGGCGGCGATCCCGAGCTGGGCGAGAAGGCCGCCCTCGAATCTGCCGAAGATGTTGTGTCAGTGGTCGACGGTGCTGACATGGTGTTTGTAACTGCCGGCATCGGCGGTGGCACCGGCACCGGTGCGGCACCGGTCGTGGCTCGGGTCGCTCGAGAAGCCGGAGCCCTGACCATCGGCGTCGTTACGCGTCCCTTCTCCTTTGAAGGAACGCGTCGCCGGCGAGTTGCCGACGAGGGCATCATGCGGCTGAAGGAAGAAGTCGATACCCTGATCGTCATCCCCAATGACCGGCTGCTTCAAATCGTGGACAAAAAAGCATCCATTCGGGAAGCGTTCACGGTAGCGGATGACGTGTTGAGGCAAGGTATCCAGGGAATCAGCGAACTGATTACGATCCCTGGCCTTATCAACCTGGACTTCGCGGATGTGCGAGCGGTGATGCAGGACGGCGGCTCTGCGTTGATGGCCATTGGTACGGCCAACGGTGAAAACCGGGCACAGGAGGCAGCCGAACAGGCCATTGCCAGCAAGCTTCTGGATGTCAGCATCGACGGCGCCCAGGCAATTCTGTTCAACGTAACTGGTGGCATGGACATGACCCTCCACGAGGTCAACGAGGCGGCGGAGATCATCCGGGCCACGACTCACCCCGAGTCCAATATCATCTTCGGTGCTGTTCTCGATCCGACGATGGAGGATGACGTGCGGGTGACGGTCATCGCGACTGGTTTCGATCAGGCCGCCGATGCCCAAAAGCCAATCAGCACGATCGCCCCTCTGCCCGCGGAGACGGCCACCGAGCGAAGCGAAAAAACTGTTCCCTTCCCGGTCAGGACCTACAATCCGGACGACCTGGAGATTCCCGCGTTTCTGCGGCGAAAGCGCCAGCAGCAAGCCTAGCGACTGGCAGCCCGTCAGGGTTGTACAACGCGCCTTCTGACACGCGACAGACTGGACCTGGTGATAGAGCAGTGTTTCAAGCTCCAGGTGTGGTCTGTCGTGTGGTGCCACCTGTTATCGACCCCGAATGTTACCCCCAAGGTATTTGTTTTCGTTCCAGTCCTTGACGGCAATTGCTCTCCGGCAGGTGCGCCAGCTCGTTTTTGCGAAGCTGACAAAAACCTTAAAATCTCCTCGATTCCATCCCGGAATAGCTCCAATCCCCTTGCAATTCGATCTGTTCTATGGTACAATTCTCACCGCTGTCGAAACTACAATATCTAGTGTCTGCCCGATGTCCAAGCACAACATAGTGTGATTTACCGGGCAGAGTTCCACAGCCTTGACACCGTTCTTCCCATCCAATGCCAAGGAGCCTGCGCCCATAAGTCCCATGTGCTTTCCAGCGGTCGATCTGATTTCAGGAGGCGTCCGCTGCCCGTTTTTTTCGAAAGCACAGGTCAGGCGTGGAGCACAGTTCTAATGGCTCGCGGCCATACTCGAGTTTCAGTTAGATAATGATTTGTCCACACTGCGGTGATCTCAATTCTCGTGTTGTTGATACCCGGTCCACCGGCGACGGCATTCGCCGAAGGCGCGAATGTCAGATATGTCACCGACGGTTTACCACTTACGAGAATGTTGCAGCGTCGCTCTTGATCGTGAAAAGTAATGGCCAGCGGGAGCCCTATGACCGCCAGAAGCTCATGCATGGGATTTTGGTGGCGTGCGCCAAGCGGCCAATCTCCCAGGTCGCCATCGAAGACATGGTGGACTCCATCGAGGATGGGCTGGCTCGCCAGGGCAGGGCAGAGGTCAAGAGCGATGTGGTCGGAACTCTGGTGCTGGATCATTTACAAAGACTGGATGCCATGGCGTACATTCGATTTGCCATGGTTTATCTTCAAATGAAGGATCTCGAGGCGCTACAGGAGCATATTGGTCGTTTGCTCCTGTCTCGTTAGCGCCTGATATACCGCCATGCGTCTTGTTTTGGCGGCTGAAGATGGGCTGAACGTCGTATCCTGTGATCGCCTGGTGGCCCGTCTTGCTCAGGAAAAGGCCATCTCGGCGCCTGAAATCACCATCGATCTTCGGTCCGCAGCCTTTGTTGATCCCTTCGGCGCCGCGTTCCTGGTGCTGATTGTCCGGCAAATTGCGTCCCGCGTCCCGCGGCTGGTCTGTGTACTGCCGATGGCTGAACGAGCCCAACGATCCGTGGTGCGAATGGGCCTTGTACGATTGCTTGGTCAGGTTGCCGAAGTGCGAAACCTGCCATCCAGCCGGGATCACTTTGGCCAGGGAATTACGTTACCTTTGAGCGCGATTCGCACTCGAGTTGATGTCAAGAGCTTGCTCGAATTTTTTATCGAACAAGCCAGACAAAAACTCGGTTACGATCTGAGCGATGTTCTGGATGCGACCAAGGTCGTTTCGGAACTCTGCTACAATGTGGTGGATCATAGCGGAAGTGAAGGACTGGCAGTTGCCCAGGTTGCCCAGGATCGACGAGGGCAGCGATTCGTTTCTCTGGCAGTGGTCGATCCCGGTGTCGGGATCAGGGCCAGCCTCGCAAGGCGCTTTCCCGAGGCTGCTGAATGGCAACACGGGGAAGCGATCGATCGGGCTCTGGGTGGCCTGAGCAGCCGGCCCAAGGGTGGTGGCGTGGGCCTGCGTAGCGTCGAGACTGTGGTGCGACGCTACGGCGGTCGCCTGACCATTCGCTCCGGTGATGATCGATTGCTGATTTCTGCGGAACGACGAGCACGGATCATATCGACAAGCGAGTTTTACGGTACCCAGGTCGGAATTAGTTTTAGCCAGAAATAGTTACCGTCGGGCGGTGGACAGACCGTCAACACATCAACTTAATGGTGGAGAGCGATGCCTTTGCAGGAAATACAGGTTGAATTGGTAGGCCCAATTTTGGGCGGCCGCGATAGCGAGACCAAGGATAGTCTGCTGGCCAAGTTGACAGCACTGCCAGCGAATTCTTTGCTGGTTCTGGACTGCAACAACGTGCAGTTTATGGACTACTCTTGGGCCGACGAAGTCGTGGCAGGTCTGTTGGAAGCTTCTCGAAAGGCGCGTTCACCACGCTTTGTGGTGGTACGCAGCCCCACAGAGAGCGTGCGAGAAAGTATTGCCGCGGCAGTTTCCATTCATGGATTGACCTGCGTACAGGTTGATGGCGGTGGCACTCCCACAGTCTTGGGCAATCTGAGCCCTGCGCTACTCAAGACCTACAATCTGGCCGTGGTCCGGGGACAGATAAGTGCCCAGGACCTGCCCGATTCGCTGTCGCCAAGTACCAAGAGCAATCGACTGAAGGAATTGGAGCGTAGACGACTCCTCTATCGGGTAGGTGAAGAGGTCATCGATGGAGGGGGCAGGCGCTTTATTTACGAGCCTGTGCGTTAAAGCACCTTTATTTTTTTTCTGTGTCGATTTCATTCTCAGACCGTTAATTCGGCCTGGGGGATGTGGTATGGGTGACGCGGGGGTCGCTTTGCCACGTGAAAGACATTTTATCAATTAATTTGTGATAACCGGAGGATATGATTGTGAGTACTGTTCCAACCGTCGACGCTCAAACATCGCAGCACACGTCACCGACTGCTTGGTTTGACAATATGGATCGACCTATCAGAATCGGGCCGAATGGGCTGGATGTGTTGCAACGCCGTTATATCCGAAAAGGGCCCGATGGGGAACCGATTGAGACGGTATCTGAGATGTTTTGGCGGGTGGCCTACAACGTGGCGTTACCCGAGGAAACCTGGGGCGAGCAACCAGAGAGCATTGCAGGCAGCTTCTATGATCTGTTGACAGATCTACGGTTTTTCCCCAATTCTCCCACGTTCACCGGCGCAGGAACCCCGTTGGGGCAATTGGCTGCCTGTTTTGTCCTGGCCATCGACGACGACATGGGCAAGGACTCGGCTGAAGGCATTTTCAGCACGCTTCGCACTGCGGCATTGATCCAGCAGACCGGTGGCGGTAACGGGTTCAGCTTCAGCCGTCTTCGGCCCAAAGGTGATCCTGTGAACAGCAGCGCCGGCGTGGCAAGCGGGCCTGTTGGCTTCCTCAAGGTATATGATGCCGCGTTTGGCGAGATTGCTCAGGGTGGTACGCGACGCGGCGCCAATATGGGTGTGCTGCGCATTGACCATCCTGATATCGAAGAATTCATCGCAGCCAAGGCGGAAGAAGGCTCTGTGACCAACTTCAATATTTCGGTCGGTGTCACCGATGTCTTCATGGAAGCCGTGCAATCGGATGGGGATTTCGATCTGGTGAGTCCTCGCTCTGCTGTCCCGATCCGCTCGGTGCGGGCACGGGACCTTTTCGCTAAGATCGTCCATCATGCCTACCGCAACGGGGAGCCAGGGGTGCTTTTTGTTGACGCCGCCAACCGCAGTAATCCGGTCCCTCACCTGTACGAGCTCGAGGCCACAAACCCGTGTGGCGAGCAGTGGCTGGGACCTTATGAAAACTGTTGCCTGGGTTCTGTCAATCTTTCGGAACACGTTACCCGGGAGGGGCAGGTTGATTGGGATAAACTGGAGCAGACGGTCCTGTTGGCCACCCGCTTTCTCGATGATGTTGTCAGTGCGAATAAATATGTGCCGGCGGTGTCAGCATTGAAGGAGGCTGCCCACCGGGTTCGACGCATTGGGTTAGGCATTATGGGCCTCGCGGACATGATGTATAAGCTTCATGTACGCTATGGATCCGACGAATCGATCGACCTGGCAGGGCAGGCCATGGAGTTTGTACGTTTTCATGCCATGCGAGCCTCCATCGATCTGGCCAGGGAGCGGGGAGCATTTCCGGCAATCACCGGATCAATCTACGATCCCGAGAACCTTCAATGGCAACCACCCACACCGCTCAAGCCCTACACCTCCAGCTATGGACGCCCGGAATTGGATTGGGGTGCCATTGAAGCCGGCATCAAGAGCCACGGCATTCGTAATGGGGCACAGACCACTGTGGCTCCTACGGGGACCATTGGCACTGTGACGGGCTGTGAAGGTTATGGTTGTGAGCCGGTATTTGCACTGGCCTACACCCGCTACGTCAAAGAGCAACAGGGTGACGTTCCCCTGACCTATGTGAGCCCTCTCTTCATGGCTGCACTGGACGGGGCGGGGCTTTTGGCTGAAGAGCGCCAGGAAATCATCGATAGCATTCTTCTGAACGGTACCTGCCAGCAGGTCGAAGGGCTTCCGGAGGATCTGCGAAACACCTTTGTCGTCAGCCAGGACGTCACTCCTGCCGAGCACGTGATGATGCAGGCAGCGCTGCAACGATTTGTGGACAATAGCATCTCCAAGACCTGTAATTTTTCACCGGATGCGGTCCCCCAGGATGTTGAAGCTGCCTATATGATGGCGTGGGAGTTGGGTTGTAAGGGATTGACCGTCTACGTGACCGGCAGCCGATCCGACGTGGTTCTCGAGATCAATGCAACGGCGCAACGCAGGGCACTTTCCCAATCGGAGCAGAACATGAACGGTCAGGCCTCGCTGGACGAGACGCTAAATGCGCTGCCTCACGAGTACGATTCTCCGGTTGGCCTGGAAGGGGATGCACCAGAATCATCGAACGCTGTAGAACTGTTGCCGTACGATGCCAAACGGCCGCGGCCACGGCGCTTGCATGGCAGTACCTACCGGCGGTTGACCCCTCTGGGCACCGCGTATGTCACGGTCAACGACACCGAGGACAATGAACCCTTCGAGGTGTTCATGAATGTGGGTAAGGCCGGCTCTGATGTGGCCGCCGTCAGCGAGGCCCTGGGTCGGCTAATAAGCCTGATCCTGCGCATCCCAAGTTCGCTCACGCCCACTGAACGTATACAACAGGTGGTTTATCAGATGAACGGCATCGGCGGTGGACGCCATCTCGGCTTTGGCCCTCATCGGGTTCGCAGCCTTCCCGATGCCATCGCTCAGGTTCTGGAAGATCATTTGTCGGAAGCGCCGCCACCCCCGCCTGAACCCGCTGGTGAACAGCTGACCTTGCCCATGCCACGCCAGATCGGAGATCTCTGTCCCGACTGTGGGAACAGTACTCTTCTGAATGTGGAGGGCTGCCGCAAGTGTCACGTGTGCGGATACAGCGAATGCTAGTGGCGTAGGCAGGAATGAAGTTGATTCAATGCCCCGGCAGGCGCCTGACGCTCGCCGGGGCTTCCTTTCAAAACCCCCTTTGGTTTACCGATTCCCTCGAAACACTGTATAATCGTGCGATGAGGCGCTTGCTTAAGGTCATTGTTACAATGACCTCGTTGTTCATTGTTTTATCCTGTCTTGGGCTGGCACTTTTAGGTTGGCAGATCAACCTGCTGGGAAGCCAGGAGAACGCTCAACCAGCTGATGCGATTGTGATCCTTGGCGCCGGCGTGAATTCGGACGGAAGCCCCGGTTCTGATCTGTTGAGCCGTACTTATCACGGCATGGACCTGTACAATGAGGGATTGGCGCCCGTTGTATTGTGTGCCGGCGGTGCAGCGGGAGACCGGCTCTCGGCTGCTGCCGTAGCATGCCGCTTTGCTGTGGAAGAGCTCGGCCTGCCACCTGGCAGCGCGCGGATTGTCCCGGATGCCGATGCCTGGACCACGGCGCAGGAAGCTGCTGCTGTGGCAAAGCTGGCAGAACAAACGGGTTGGAGTTCGGTTATCCTGGTCAGCCATCCGTTGCATCTGTTTCGGGCCCAATGGCTCTTCGAGCGCGAGGGATTGGACGTTTTTTCCAGTCCGACCAACACCAATCTGAACCGCATTTTTCCGCCCCTGCGCGCCTGGTATACCTTCCGGGAGGCCGGAGGGGTGATCTATGAATCGCTGGAAGACTTACGGGATGAGTTGGATATGTGATGGCTGGAATGGGATATCGACATGACCTGGGAACAGACTGCTGAATCGTTGCGAATATTGGAAAGGGAGAGGGGGACGATCATCAAGGATTGGGGTGGTAAGTTGCCCATCGTCCTGGCTTACCCCAATACTTATTATGTCGGTATGTCCAGCCTGGCACTGCAGATTCTTTACCGTCGATTCAATGAGCCTTCGAACACAGTTTGCGAACGGGTTTTTTGGGACAAGGGAGGCGCGGAAGCTGGAAGATCGCTGCTCTCCCTTGAGACCTCTCAGCCGGTGGATGAATTCGCCGTCTGGGCCTTCACCATTTCCTATGAGATGGACTATTTCAATGTGGTCGGGATGTTGCGTCAGGCCGGGGTGCCTGCTTTGGCCGTTGATCGCGATGAACGCTGGCCGCTGCTGATCGCGGGTGGTCCGGGCATTACCATGAACCCCGAGCCCATGGCGCCATTCTTCGATGCCATCGTGGTGGGTGAAGGGGAGGAAGTGGTCGATACGTTGGTGGACACGATTCGCGATGTTGGGGATGAGGATCGAAGCGATCTGATTGCCGCGCTGGATCGAATCGAGGGTGTTTACGTCCCTGCTCTGGTGCCCCAGTATTCGGCAACACCTGGCTCGCGCCAGATCAAACGGTTGTGGGTTCGCCGGCTGGAGAACTATTCGACCGTCAGTTCCCTGTATACGCCGGACACCGAGTTTGGTGGTTTGCACCTGATGGAGATCGCTCGAGGTTGCGGACGGGGTTGCCGTTTCTGCCTGGCAGGCTACGTCTACCGTCCACCCCGCGAACAGCCGCTGGAGCAACTGCTGGAATGGGCACGCCAGGGACTCGAGCACCGGGAGCGGATCGGGCTGGTTTCAGCGGCTGTATCTGATCACAGCCAGATCGACGAGTTGGCTGTACGACTGCGGGAGTTAGGCGCCAAACTCAGCGTCAGTTCCATGCGGGTCGATCCGATTTCCGTGCCGTTGGTCACAGCCTTGCGGGAGAGCGGCACGCGTACGTTGACGATTGCCCCCGAGGCTGGCAGCACCCGGCTGCGCAATGTGATCAACAAAACACAGACCGAGCAGCAGATTCTCGACGCGGTCGATCTGGCGCAGTCACTGGGATTCCCGCAGCTAAAACTATATTTCATGATTGGCCATCCTGGCGAAACCGATGAGGATATCGAGGCCCTTGTCGATCTGACCATGGAGGCCAGAGGGCGATTCAAGCGGCGCCTGGTGATCAATGCCACTCCCTTTGTGCCCAAAGCGCATACCCCGTTCCAGTGGGAGCCCATGACCAAAGTTGATACGCTCAAGCGCCGGCAGCGGGTTATCCAGCGAAGCCTGGCTCGCCAGGGCGTGGATGTGCGCTCCGAATCGGCTCAATGGGCTGCGGTTCAGGGTGTGTTGGCCCGGGGCGACCGGCGCCTGGCGCCGGTGCTGCTGTCGATGGACAAACTTTCCATCGGCAACTTCAAGAGGGCTTTGGCAGAGAATGGCCTCAGCATGGAGGACTATCTGGGTCCAAGGCAAGCGGGAACGGCACAGCCCTGGGACATCGTGGAAAGCGGTGTGTCCACCAACTACTTGCTGTTCGAACACCGGCACGCCCAACGGTTTGAGACTGGTTTGAGCTGCCCGCCCGACTCCAGTGGATGCCTGACGTGCGGTTGTTGTGATACCGATTGGGCCTATCGCGCTGCCAACGGGGTTCCCTTCAGGAGCAAAGGACCGTGGCGGGCACAGGACTGGCGTCCCGCCTCAGGCCCGACCTCTCTGCCGGACGGTTGAGGGTCCCATGTCATCGATTGCTCACATCAAGGCGTAGTCGAAGGTTCAGGAGGTAGGTATGGACGTGCCGACTCCTTCTTTACTGCACTTCCCGAGCCTGGAAGCGCACTCAGGGCTTGTCCATGGCGTTAGCACCAGACAGGGCGGTGTGAGCACCGGTCCCTTTTCCAGCCTCAATCTGGGCTGGACGGTAGGGGATTCACCTGAAAACGTCGAGGCCAACCATGGCCGATTGGCTCGGGCGCTGGCGGTACGCCGGCAGCATCTGACCACCACCTGGCAGGTGCATAGCAATCGGATTCTGAGGGCAGAGATGGCCGACCGGGGCACCATGATCGATAAGGCTGATGGCATCGTGACCAATGTGCCTGACCTGCCGTTGAGCCAACGCTTTGCCGATTGCACGCCGTTGCTTGTGTACGATCCAGGACAGCACGCGGCCGGACTGGCCCATGGAGGCTGGCGGGGCACAGTTGCCAACGTAGCCGGGTCGTTGGTAGCCGCGATGGTGGAAGCCTTCGACAGCCGACCAGAAGAACTGCTGGCGGTAGTAGGACCGGCCATAGGTCCATGTTGCTATGAGGTTGGGCCAGAGGTGATCGCAGCCGTCACGGAGCGCTATCCGCATAAATCGCGCCAGCTGTTGCGCTCCGGCAATGGGCGCCGGTCAAAAAATGGCCGAGCCTGGTTTGATCTATGGGAAAGCAATCGCTGGCAGCTGGCCGAGGCAGGAGTCGAGCAGATCGAGGTGTCCGCTATCTGTACAGCGTGCCATCGCAATCGTTTCTATTCCCACCGTGCCGATGGTGGAAGGACTGGTCGCTTTGGCGCTGTCGTGATGCTCAGGGCGTGATTGCCTGCTTTTCAGTGTGGAGGTGATGTGTCGAATCAGGTCGTTGATATCGCAGCCAATTTGCGGGATATCCGGGAGCGAATGGCTGGCGCGGCAGGCCGTGTCGGGCGACAGCCCGGAGAAATCAGCCTGGTTGCTGTGAGCAAGACCATTCCAGTGGAGTCGATCCTGGCTGCACTGGAGCAAGGTCAGATCGATTTTGGTGAGAATCGGGTGGAGCAGGCCTGGCGGAAATTCGTCGATCCGCAGGTGAGCGATTCTCTGACAAACCTGATCGGGCCCGATCAGACATTTCGCCTGCACCTGATTGGGCCGATCCAGAGTCGCAAGGCAGCTCTTGCCGTTGCCTGCCAGCCAACGCTGGTACATGCAGTCGACCGGGTTAAGATCGCCCGCCGCCTGGATCGTGTGGCTCAGGAAGCCGGGGCTTTAATGAACATCCTGCTCGAGGTCAACGTCTCTGGCGAGATGAGTAAGTTCGGATTTGCGCCGGAGCGGATTGAAGAATCAGCCAGGGAGATCAACAGTCTTTCGGGGCTTCGCATTTCCGGCCTGATGACGATGCCTCCCTTTGACCCGGATCCCGAGATGGCCCGCCCCCATTTCGCGGCTCTGCGAGATCTGCGGGACCGTCTGTCCCAGGGGTTGCCTGAAGCGGACTGGCATCATCTGAGCATGGGCATGAGTCACGATTTTGAGGTCGCCATCGAAGAGGGAGCTACCATTGTTCGAGTGGGTACCGCGATTTTCGGTTCCCGGTTATAATCTTTGAACGGAGTGACTCGCAATCAATTGTTGAGGTGCAGCATGGAAGAGAACACAACCATCAGTTTCATCGGCGCAGGCGCCATGGGCGAGGCGATGATCAAGGGTATTTTAACGCAGAATCTGGTGCCCGCGGAAGGGATCATTGCGTCCGATCCCCGGCAGGAGCGAGGGGATCAGCTACGCGGGAAGTATGGCATCGGTTTCACCACCGACAACAGGGAGGCGGCCGATTTCGGCGAGACCGTGGTGTTAAGTGTGAAACCTCAGGTGCTGCCAGCGGTCATGCCTGATCTGCGAGGCCACCTGGGCCGCGGTTCGCTGTTGCTGTCCATTGTGGCTGGTGCTCGCATCAGTGCCATCCTCTATGGTACAGGCCATCCTGCAATTGTGCGCTCGATGCCCAACACGCCTGCCCAACTGGGAAAAGGCATGACCGTCTGGACCTGCACAGCGGATGTAGACGCAACCCAACAGGAACATACGCGGGCGATCCTGGGTGCCCTGGGCGATGAACACTATGTGGCGGACGAGGGCTACCTTGATATGGCAACCGCGTTGAGCGGTACTGGACCGGCCTACGTCTTCCTTTTTATGGAAGCCCTGATCGACGCCGGTGTGCACATGGGATTTTCAAGACACGTGGCTGAGAAGTTGGTTTTGCAGACCATGGAAGGTTCTGTGGCAATCGCGCGCCAGTCGGACATCCACCAGGCCGAATTGCGAAACAAGGTAACCTCGCCCGGCGGCACTTCTGCCGAAGCCATCTACGAACTGGAGAAGGGGGGGATGCGCACGATTCTCTCCAAGGCGGTCTGGGCCGCGTATAACAAGTCCAAATACCTGGGCGACCTTTCGGAAAAATCGGAGAGTTGATATGGATAGTTTGATACTTGTCGTTGTTCGTCTGCTTGACTTTTATCTGATAATTCTTTTTTTGCGGGTGATGCTGACCTGGATTCCCAATCTGAGTCCGGACAATCCCATCGTGCGCGTATTGGGCACGCTCACCGACCCTGTGCTTGAAATGGGCCGCAGGGTTATGCCACCCAAAGGCGGCGTAGATTTTTCGCCCATGCTGGTTTTTTTCGCCATCATGATTTTTCGGGAGATTCTCACTCGGCTTGTTTGATGAGATACTCAAGTGAACAATGACCACCGTTGCAGCGTGTAATTCGTAGCCTGGCACCGGTGGGTGTTGACCGACACTTTTGGAGGACACTTATGTGGAAAAGACGATCCCTTTCCCTGGCGTTGATGGGAATCATCATATCGATGTTGGCCGCGTGTGGACCTGAAGGGATTGGCAGCAACGCTGCCAGCCCGGAGCCCCCGCCTGTTGTGGGGGTTCGTAGTGCGGCCTCCACGCCTGAAAGCCTGGAAATCGAAAAGCGGCCAACCATTGCCCAGACGCCTGAGGTGGTGGAGCCTGTCTTGTCCAGATCGGTTTCAGAAGTGGCCGCAGCCGCCAGCGCTCAGCGCTTGATTTCCGCCGTCGCCATAAACGATCTGTCGCAACGATTGGGCGTTTCCACGGAGTCGATTGAGGTAGTGGAGGCCGCAGAGATGGAGTGGCCCGATGCGAGCCTGGGCTGTCCCGCGCCAGACATGGGCTATGCTCAGATGCTTACCAACGGAATGCAGGTCGTTCTTCAGGTCGAGGGCAGGACCTATGCCTACCATGGGCGATCTCCCAACGATCTGTTTTTGTGCGGCCCTGATGGTCCCGTGCAGGCGGGCAAGGCGCCAGTTTCATTGGAAGATGGGGATCAGGATCAGCAGACGAAGATCGTGGCGACAGTAGCCGCTGATTTAGGCAAAAGGCTGACGGTGTCTACTGAGGAGATCGAGGTTGTTTCAGTCCAGTCGAGGGATTGGCCCAATTCCGGGCTGGGCTGTAGCCAGCCCAACCAGCGGGTCATGGATGTGATCACGCCGGGCTATCAAATCGTTCTGCAATCTGGTGATACGACTTTTACCTACCACACCGATTTGAAGGGCAATTTCGTGCTCTGTGAAAAGGGCAAGCCGTAGCGCCGGCTGTCGGGGGGCACGGGGACACGGCTTCCAGAAGACCGCAGACGACGGACGGCTTCCAGAAGACCGCAGACGACGGACGGCAGACCGCTTCCAGGGGACGCGGGGACACGGCTTCCAGAAGACCGCAGACGACGGACGGCAGACCGCTTCCAGGGGACGCGGGGACGCGGCTTCCAGAAGACCGCAGACGACGGACGGCAGACCGCTTCCAGGGGACGCGGGGACGCGGCTTCCAGAAGACCGCAGACGACGGACGACAGACCGCTTCCAGGGGACGCGGGGACGCGGCTTCCAGAAGACCGCAGACGACGGACGACAGACCGCTTCCAGAAGACGGCGGTCTGCGATGCAGGG
This sequence comes from Chloroflexota bacterium, assembly GCA_034717495.1. Taxonomy (NCBI): domain Bacteria; kingdom Bacillati; phylum Chloroflexota; species Chloroflexota bacterium. Next base: position 43,663 of record JAYELL010000037.1, read on the forward strand.
ACGCGGCTTTCAGAAGACCGCAGACGGAAGATGGCGGTCCGCGGTCTGCGGTCAACGGTCATCCGGCGGCGGTCCGCGGTCGGTGGTCAGCGGTCCTCCGAGCTGTCTGCCGCAACACTCAGTTGGCGGTGCGGTACATGACCCGGACGTAACCAACCTTGCTCGGGTCCCAGTAGTCCTGGGTTGCCAGACCATAGCGCACGCCATGGTCGTCGTCAGACGTCAGGATGAAGCCGTAGTTAGGAGCGCCGCGCACGATATCCTCGGCGATCTCGGTGATGTCAAGACGTAGCCAGGTGCCGATCTTGCCCGAGCCGATGTGGTTGGTATCGACGACGGGGCCGAAGTCGCCGCCGGGCGCCGACCAGGGCATGACCCAGTTGGCCGGGTAGGGCAACCACTCGGTGCTGAGGGCATGGACACTGGCGTTGATCACCGAGCCGGGCCACATGTAGAAGCCCCGTCCCTCGGTGATGTAGGTGTAGAGATAGCCGACGTCGATGGCTGCATCGCCCGGGATGCCA
>JAYELL010000038.1:0-79659 GCA_034717495.1 Chloroflexota bacterium
CTATGTAGCTGAAATCGAAGGGCTCGGCGGAGAGCCACAGGATTTCCTGGCCGGTGCTATCCAGAGCGGCGGCGTAGTCCTGTCCAACCCCGCCGAGCTTGCTGATGTAGGGGCTGATCAACAGGTTAATGCCGGTCTTGCCGGTCAGCATGAAACGGCCTGTATGGCCGTAAAGGTAGGCCACATAGGGCAACGCAACGAGCAGAAAACCGGCGGCAAAGAGCAGGGGCACCGAGCAGCTTTGGCGCTTTTTGATGGCGATCCCGATGACGATCAGCAGGAATAGCGCCCACCAGAAGAGGCCCTCGGTGCGGATCAGGTAGGCCAGGCCGAAGGCAATGCCTGCCAGAGCAGCTGACAGTTTGCCCCCGTCTCTCATGACCCGCCAGGATGCCCAGAGTCCGCTCAACCAGCAGAGCAGGAAGGCAGATTCGCTGAGGCTTCCCCAGTAGAGGGGCCATACGACCAGGGCCGGTGAAACGGCAGCCAGCACGGCTGCGATCGACGCCACCAGTTCGTTTCCTGTTACCTCCCGGGCCAGATAAAAAAGCACCACGCAGGCCAGTGCGCCGGCAAGCAGATGCCAGACCGGCAAGGCATAATCGAGCGGCACGCCCAGGGCCATGGCGGAGGCGGCCAGGGCCGGGGGACCGGGAGGCCAGACCAGATCCGGGGTGCCGAAGACCTGATAGCCGTCGCCTCTCAGGAGATTGCGGCCCAGGATGAGGTAATCGGATTCGTCCCAACGGACTGTCCGCGACTGAAGGACCCAGGGCAAACGGAAAAGCAGGCCCAGGGCAAAGACCCCAAGCGCGATGAGCCGGTCGCGTTTCATGGCGAGGACTCCTGGAACTGATAGATGACCACGTCATCAGGTCCGCAGCCGACGCTCGTAAGATAGCGCAGCTGCGGGGGAGCCTCTTGGGGCAGCATCAAAAAGCTCAGTTGGGGCCGCAGCTTTGCTTCCCAGGCATCCATGACGAGAAAGTCAGCATCACGGTCGCGGGCGTAGGCAAGGACTTCAGGCCAGGTGGAAGCAGGGGTTGGGATCCAGGCAGTGCCGGCGTGGAAAGCGATGGCCGGATAGCGGGCCATGACGACGGAATCTCCGGCCGCTCCCCGTTCCCGCAACTCGGCGGCGGCATCCAAATGCCCTGGCTGGAAGGAGTGGGTGTGGGTCACGATGGTACCAAGCTGTCGTCCTTGCCATAACATCAGTGTCAAAAAAAAGAGCAGCGGCAAAGCCATCAGCAAACGCGTCCAGGAGGCTGGCAGATCCTTGCGAAAAAGATTGGACGAGGTGCCGATTAGCCAGGCAACCAGAACTACCATGCCGGCGCCGGCCCAGATCAGCCCGGGAATCAGGAATCCGGCCAGATAGCGGTCGGTGATGAAGAATGGCAAATAGCTCAGCGGGCTTGCCAGCGACGCCAGCAGGGCCAGCTCACCGCGGAAACGTTGCGGCGTCCAGGCGCGCCCGAAGAGACCGAGGACTGCCAGTCCAGCCAACAGAACGGGAACGAGCCTGATGCTGAAGAGCAATTGGATCAGTTCCTGGCTGTTGGACCAGAGACGTCTCAAAATCCTGGCCGGGTCGGCCAGGAGAGCAGAGAGCAGGCCCTGTCCCTCGCTGCTTGGGGCGAACATGTACACCTCGTCGCTGTCAGGTTCCAATTGCCACGTTGCCTGATCGAAGGCGGCCGCGTCATCGTTGGCCAGGCCCTCCATGCTGACATAGGCCATGCCCGCGGCCCCTGACAGGCTCCAGCGCCCGGTTTCCCGCTGCAGATAGATCACGTAGGGTGAGGCAATCAGCAGAAAGAGCAATGCAGACAGCCCCGTCCGGGCCAGCACTGCACCAACCGGGTCTTTGCGGACGATTCTGGTCACTGCCAGCAGAAGGAACGCAAGCAAGGCGAAAACCATAGCCTCGGTGCGGGTCAAATAGGCGAGACCAAGGGAGGCTGCCATCAGCAGATAACCGCCCATGCTGCCCTGCTCCATGGCCCAGATCAGGCCGTAGATGGCTGTTGCGATCGCGAGGAGATAGAAGGGCTCTGTCATGGTGCCCCAGGCGAGGACACCGACGGTCAACGCCGGCAGCATCGCGGCAAAGAGCCCTGTCACGCGGGCTGCCTGGATGCCGTGCAGCCGGCGAGCGATGCCGTAAAGGGGCAGGATCAAAAGGGCGCCGCAGATGATATAAAGCAAGTTGCTGGCGTTGTACAGACCGCCTGTCAGCGGCGCCAGGCCCCCGGCAAGGGCGGGAAAGAGAGGAGGGAAATGGACGCCGGCATATTCACCGAAGATCGAATAACCGCCACCCTGCCAGAGGTTCTGCCCCAGCCACAGGTAGAAGGGCTCATCGCCCCAAACGATGCGAGGAGAGGAAATGGTTACCGCGCGGATGGCTGCCGCCAGTAACATGATTGCGAGCAGCACCAGCCACTCATTGCGGGAGAGGGAGCCGGTCACACCGGATGTCTTGTCGGGCGCCTCTTCCAGGGTCACGCTGTTTTCTCCAGTTGGAAATCGCTGATCTGTTGGAGAGGTATTTCAGGAATCGCTGTGACGTCAACCAGGCAGACGCCCTTCAATTCTGCCAGTTTTTCGGTTTCTGGCGGACTGATACCCAGGAGGAGGTGCCCATCCGGGTTGAGAACCTGGCGCGCGCCCAGCAGCACGCGGCTGAGAAACTCAATTCGGTCTGATTCCAGCCGGTTACCCGACAGTTTCAGCAGGGGCAGACCGAGCCACATGTAACGGCGCAAAATGCTGGTGATGATACGGGTGAATTCGTTTTCCGATGGCCGCATGGGTGGGTTGAAGGCAATTACATCGAAGCTGGATTTGACCTCGCTGTAAAGGTCGGACGGGTAGATCTTGATTTCGACCTGGTTCAAACTGGCGTTGCGACGTGCCAGTTCGATGGCGCGCGGGCTGACATCGACGGCTTCTACGTCCCAGCCATTGCGGGCCACTTCGATGGCAACAAAACCGCTGCCCGTGCCGAGTTCCAGGAGTCGACCTGGCGTATCGCGCAGCGCCAGGATAGCCGATGCCATGGTCCGGGTGTCATTCTGCACACCACAAACACCGATATTGTCTTCGATGACCAATTGAGAGTTATCTGTCAAGCTCTTCGCTCTCCTCGCAGCCTGGACTCCACCGCCTATTCAGAGTGGCTGGTCTCCGGCCCTCCAGGCCGGCCGATGACACCATTTGATTCAAGCTGCCGGCTGAGGGAATCGACTTGCTGTCGCAGGATGCCCACTTCCTGGGAGACAACCTTGAGCTGTTCATTGCTCTGGGAGATGGTGAGGGAAATCTGGAAGATAATGAGCAACAGCCCGACGATTCCCATCATCAGCAGCAGCGCCGGTGTGTATTCAAAACCGAGGGCCTTTCCCATCGCGTCCAGCTGGTTGGCGAAGAATGGGGAGATGGCCAGGGCCAGGCCGGCCAGAATCCAAAGCAGGGCGTAGCGTTCCTGAAGTTTACCGGTGCGGACCATGTTGAGAGCGATGCCGGTCACCGCCATCCCGAGCAGGAACATATAGAGTTTAGCATTCAGGTCCATTATTCCTCCAATCTCTTCGGCTGCATGCGGGTCTTCTGGCGAAGCACGATGACGGCGATTGCCAGCCACATCTTGCCCACATAGTAGATGGGTTTCAGCCCGCTATGCATCGAAACGCCACTGATGCGTTCCCGCATGGTGACCGGGACTTCGATAACCTGGAACCCGGCATAATGCAGGATGATCAGCGTATCCACATCCGGGTAGTCGGTCGGATAGTTATCCCGGGCAAAGAATTGCATGACAGAGCTGTTCATCGCCTGAAACCCGGAGGTGGGATCGGTAATGGCGCGACCGGTGATGCGGGATGCCACCCAGGCGAACAGCTCTGTTCCGAGCTTTTTTATCCAGGGTATATGATACTCTAGGCGCCCGCTGAAGCGGGACCCGACCGCCACATCAGCCTCGCCCGCGGCGACCACCTGAGCCAGTTTTTCGATGCCGTCGGGATCATGTTGCCCATCGGCATCCAGCACCACCGCCAGATCATAGCTATTGCGCACGGCGTAGCGGAAACCGGTCTGGACCGCGGCACCATAACCCAGATTGATGGGCAAAGATACAACGGTCGCTCTCTGTGCGGCCGCGACTGCTGCGGTCTGGTCACTGCTGCCGTCGTCCACTACCAGGATGTCGAATCCAGGTGCGGCTCGCCGCACTTCGGGCAAGACAGCTGGCAGATTTTCCGCCTCGTTGAAGGCTGGCATGATAATCAATTGGCGCATGATCAGTGGTCGGCGGTCGGCAGTCAGTGGTCAATGGTCAATTGTCGGTGACCCGTTAACGGTGCACTATCCACTACTCACCGCCCACCGATATTATACATGTAAACTCAATTATGCAAGCCAAGGAGTTCCCTGGTTGGCAGCAAACGATAGGTTTCGCTTAAACGTCCCAGGATGTGCTCGTAGAGCGCCCGTTTCTCTTCGAACGGCTGGTTGAGAAATTTGATGGATGCAAGCAGCGGGTCGTCGACCGGATCGATCAGGTCAGCGGCATGCAGCGAGTAGTTGATGACCACGCCACGGCTTTTGCTCAATGCCAGCCCCACGTCAAACAACTTTTTGCCTGAGGTCAGGGTAAAGGTGCTGTGCATGGGGATGCGAAGAATGGGCATGGTAGTTACCGGCACTTCCCAAACCCCAACCTCGGGAGCGGGTTTTTGGCGTGAAGGACGGTGCGGTGCTTTCGGATCGGGCCGGTAGGGCCGCTGGGGTGTCAAGCCATGGACCATCCGTCCGTAGCGAGTGGGATCAACATCTGTCTGAACCAGGAGCCGATTCAGGCTTCTCAGGGCTGGCGCGTACGGGGTGGTAAAAATAGAAGAGTCGTAGCGGTAACCAAGTTGACCCAGAATCACGAGTTGATCGGGACCAAAACTATATCCCGGGGACTTGAATCCGATCGGCTGCCAACCACTGGCTTGCACGATCAAGTCGTGGGTCTCTGCGATCTCTTTGCGCTTCTGGCGCTCATCGAGCCGGGAAAAACTGCTGGGATGGGAGGTTGTGTGATTGGCCAACTCGTGACCACGGCGGAGAATCTCGCGCAGCGCTTCCCGCTGGACCGGTAGATCGCGCCCGCAGATGAAAAAGGTAGCCCGGATACCGTATTTATCCAGAAAGTCAAGCAATCGGGGGATACCCTGATCATAAACCGGAGCGCTTGCGTTGGCCTGGGTGGTGCCACCCGCAGCTTCCCGGTAGACCCAGAGTTCATCGACGTCTACCTGGAGCGTTCCCAGCGGTTTTGTGCCGTCCTCTGGTCGAGCACTCATCGCTTTCGCCAATGACCCAGGACGAAGCTGCTCCAGCGCTTTGTCTGCAGGGGGGTGATCAAGCCTTCAAGCCAGAGCATCCCTGGTGCGTACAGCGGTTTAAGCCCGATTGGAATGCGCAGTATCAGCGACTGAAATACCAGGTAGTAGGCGATGTTGCCGCCGTACTTTTCGGAGATGAAGTCAAAGCGATGGGCGTTGTCGCGTTTCATCTGATCCAGTTGGATCCCAGCCTCATTTTCCATGAAATAACGGCGATCCCGGCTATACCAAAGGGACCGTGCCTGGTCGATCAAGGATCCAGCATAGGCCTCAACAAAAAAGAAGCTGCCACCTGGTTTGAGTATCCGGTAGATCTCGTCGATGGCCTGGTCGGTGAAGGGGTGAAGATGGTGCAGTCCGGCGACGACCACCACGCAGTCAAAGCTGCCGTCGCCAATGGGTGCATCGATCAGTGAAGCACAGAGCCCTGAAGCGTGGGGCCAGCGATGTTCAAAGCGGTGCACGGCAAGCTCTGCGATGTCCAGACCTGTGACGCGTGCTTCCCTGGCCTGTAAGTAGTCGCTGGCCTGGCCACTTCCGCACATGGCCTCAAGAACCGATTTACCCTGCAGGTCAACCCCCTCGAACAGGGGATCATACCAGAAACGACTGCGATATTCCTGGCTTGGAGGATCATCGTAGTGCTGTTCGTATTCGGCGATAATGCGGTTGAACTGTTTCCTTTGAAGGCTCTCGGTATTGCTCGACATAAGGTAGCGGGGCTGCCCCGATTTAGCTGACTTCCTGGGCCAGCAGCAGCGCGTAGCCGTTCTTGACCAGATTGCGCAATTCTACCAGGCTACGGGTGCCGCGCAAGCGCCGCCATAGATAGCTGGGATCGGTGTAAAAGGAACGAATCGCCTTGTTCCGGTAATCCCAAAGCACATCCTTGCTCAGGTTCGCTGTTTCGACCACCGGGTAGGTTCGACCACTATCAAAGGTTTCCTCATCGGGGTCATACCAACCCTGGCTGATCAACTCCGTGCGCAGGTCGGTGCCCACCTGGGGAATGACCGTGTTGAAGGAAGCATAGTCGCACCGTAGTTCTTTCGCGTAGTCGACAGTGCGCATGATGGACTCCCGGGTCTCGCCTGGCAGGCCCAGAATAAAGTGGCCCAGGGTGCGGATTCCCAATTCACGGCAGAGGGCGAAGACCTGGCGGGTTTCGTCCACATCCATCTTTTTGCGATAGCGTTCGAGCAGTTCAACATCCGCCGATTCTACGCCGAACTGAATGGTATGACAGCCTGCATCCCGCATGGCGGTCAACAGTTCCCGGTCGACGACGTCGATGCGACTCTCGCAGACCCAGGACAGATCCAGGTTCTGGCGGATCATGGCCTGGCACATCTCAATGGTCAACTCTTTACGGACACCAAAGGTGAAGTCCTTGAAGAGCATCTCCTTGACGCCGATGCTGCGCAGGTGCTCGAATTCCGCCATCATGTTTTCCAGAGGCCGGTAGCGATATTTGAGTGGACTGGCGACGCAATAGGAGCAAGTCCATGGGCAGCCATCGGACTGCATCACGCTGGTCACCGGTTCCCGCCTTCCGTAGGGCATGCGGTACCGTGATAGTGGAAAGATCTCGTGGCGGGGAACGGGGATTTCAAAGACCTTTCCCCTGGTTGCGCGCTCTCCCAGAATAACCTTGCCATTGGACTTGTAGGTAACGTTTGGTATGGGGGTGTTGCCGTCGCCGCCGTTCTGCAAATAGGTCAAAATATCGGGTGTACTGAAATCCAGCAGGATGGCGTCCAGGTAGTCTCGTTGGCTGAGAATTGGGGTGCCTTCGTATAGTAACACACCGCCGGTGCCGATTGTTCGGGCCCCGGTTCGCTGTTTGATCTCTTGAACAAAGGGCAGGTCCCGGGTCCAGGAGGCGACACCGGTCAAAAAGATCACGGCGTGGGGATCGAAGTCCTCGATTTGGGCAAGGGCACGATCGGCAGGGATGCTTTCGACGATGGCATCCATGGCACCTACTTCGTAGTGTTCGCCAAGCATGCCGCTGAGGTAAAGCAGGTCGATGGGAGGCCAATAATAGTCGGCCTTGGAAACGGAACTGCAGTACTGGTCCCGCAAATAGAGGCGATCGCCTGGCGGATTCAATAACAGCACGCGTTCCCTGCCGCTGCCAAAGGTTCTAATCATGATCACCTCCACAATCAGCCAGGGGTTTCTTCATTGCAATTAAAGCGTCGCCATTGTTGCTCATCAACAGGGTCAATTTCCAGCGCAAGGCCACATCGCGGCGCTGATACTGGTCGGCCAGCCAATGAGATTCGGGGATCACCTGACGGCAAAACGCCTGTAGCTGGGCTCTGGTCATATAGGCGACGATGGTGTTGGGCGTTACCTCGAAGCTTTCGATGCGCAAGTCCATGTTGGAGGCTGTCTGCGACAGGTGATAAAGCGCATTGCAGGCCATCGGACTCTGGTTCACCTGTTCCTGGATCAGGATCAATCCGCCTGGCCTGGTCACGCGGAAAAGCTCTTCCAGCGCGTGCTGCTGGTTGTGCCTGGTCTGAGCCAGGGAGGCGCCGATCAGGTGGTGCAACACATTGCGTGCGATAACTACATCGAAGGCGCTGTCGGCGAAACCAGATGCCAGGATCGACCCCTGCACGAAGCGGACGGTCTCCGATGCCTGGTGACCTGCGTAGCGGCCCACCAGCTCAGCATTGTAGAGGGTCGCGCGTTGCCCGGCCACGTCGCCGATCATCTTGAGCTGATAGCCGCCACCGCCGCCGAATTCACAGATCGTCAACGGATATTGCTTCTGAAGAGCCTCGTGCTCCCGTTCCAGCCACCGGAAAAAAAAGGGCGTGACCAGAAAGGGCACGACGCTCTTTTCCGGCGTTGATTCAGATGTGTACAGTTCGAGTTGATCTTCGAACTGTTTGGTGACGAGCTTTTCTTCCTGGTGAAGTGGCGCTGTGCCCAAAGCTTGATGCTCCGATTGAATCTGTTCGACAGCACGAGGCCACTCCGGTGTCGTCCAGAATGACCAGGCACAAGGTGCAACGCACTCGCTCATATGGCACCACGGAGGCATTGGATCGGTTCTTTTTTGAAACCGGCTTGATTTTGTGGACCAAGTGCGTCGCACCTGAGTTAGTTACGAATACTAGCTGATGTATTGTATCTAGGGCAGGGCGTTACGCCAAACTGGCCATCTGGGGCATGCACCGGGTTCCCCTTGTCGCGGGCGCCAACTGCTTTCAGACTGCTGGAGAACCTGTGGTATAATGTGCCGTCGCCGGATATGGCGCGGAAAGATCGGTGCAAGCTATCGCGTCTTAAGGCAGATGCAATTCTTTCGAGGAGATTAGCATGAATCCTGTTGTATTCTCAATTGGGCCCATTACCATCCACTGGTATGGCCTGCTTATCGTTGCCGGGGCAATCCTGGCGGCCTACATCGGCACTCTGGAGGCCAAACGGCGGGGCGAGGATCCAGAGCATGTTTGGAATATGCTCATTTGGATTTTGATCTTTGGGATCATCGGCGCGCGGCTGTACCATGTCTTTTCGACGCCCGTCGACGGTCTGGGTTGGGACTACTACAAAGAAAATCCCATTGCCATCATCAATTTCTGGAATGGCGGATTCCGCGGTCTGGGCATCTTCGGTGGTCTGCTGGGCGGTATCATCGCTGTGTTTATCTACTGCTGGAAAAACAAGCTGAATATGTGGCGCTGGCTTGACATCTTCGCGCCAGGTCTGCTGTTGGCCCAGGCATTGGGACGGTTTGGCAACTGGATAAACCAGGAATTGTATGGGCCGCCAACCGACCTGCCCTGGGGTTTCAAGATCAATACCGACTATCCCTATCAGCCGCCGCCAACGACCATTCCCCGGCCGCCAGGCATGACTGAGGACGCCTTTATCGCCAACACCCGCTTCCATCCCACCTTTTTCTACGAGGCTCTTTGGAACCTGGTGGGTTTTGCCTTGTTGATGTGGATCGGCCGTCGTTTTCAAAGCCGATTGCGGGATGGCGATATATTCCTGCTCTACCTTATCTGGTATCCGCTGGGCCGGATCATCGTCGAGATGTTCCGGCCAGACGCCTGGATCACCGGTGTGCCGGGCCTGGCTACTGCCCAGCTTATCAGCCTGGGCATCATCGTTGCTTCGATCATTACGTTGATCATTCGTCACCGCAATTGGCAACCTGAGCCGCCTCTGGGAACGGTGGAGGAAGTGAGCGAACTACCTTGAGGAAGCTTGCAGCATGACATCGGATTCGATCAATTGGTCTCGCGGGATGGAGCAATCAGGGAAGGAAGAGTCGACAGATGATGAATGAAAGCACTGGCGCAGGTCAGCAGTCGGGAGAACCGGTGGAGGTCTACGCGGCGAGCAACGATCTGGAGGCACAGGTCATAAAGTCCTTTTTGGAGAGCAATGGCATTCCTGTGCTGCTCAGGGGCGAGTCCCTTGGTACAACGCTGGGCGTAGCCATGGGACGGCTGGCCCGGGTCAGCGTCATGGTTCCCGAGCCGCTGGCTGACAAAGCGACGCAACTGCTGGAGCAGCACCTGGACGAGGAGAATGGTGAACAGTGATCGGTTGTTGGGGGCTTGTTGCGGCTTGGGGGAGGTGGAGACGCGGGGAGCTCGGATGGAATGGAATGAGCGATGCTTTCAGTAGAAGGATCGGGAGGTTGATGACGAGCTTTTTGTATGAGTCAGGCAAGTAGTTGAGGACTGGATTTCCGGATGATTAACAACGGATCTTAAAGTGAGGTTTATCGTTGATGATGTTTAAAAACAAACCATTGATTCTTCTTGTAAGTTTGCTTTTGATAGCGGGGTTCATACTTTCGGCCTGCGCTTCCGACACGGGGCCGCAGGCGCCGGCAGGGACAGAGGATACCAGGCCGGTGACCGGTGAGGACTCCCCCTCTGGAAGTGAGACGGCTGATGTTCGGTCGAAAGGGGACCCCGATGCCCCCGTCACCATCGTGGAATATTCCGATTTTCAGTGCCCGTACTGTTCTCGCTGGGTTCTGGATACCTATCCAACGCTGCTGGAGGAGTACATTGACACTGGCAAGGTACGCCTGGAATTCCGTGACTTCCCGCTGAACTTCCATCCCAACGCCGACGAGGCAGCGATTGCCACCCGCTGTGCGGCGGAGCAGGGCGCGTATTGGGAAATGCATGACCGGCTGTTCGAATCTCAGGCCGGATGGGCCAACTTGCCCGATACCGGGGAGGCGTTCGCTTCCTACGCCGATGATCTGGGTCTAGACGTGGAAGCGTTTGAGCAGTGCCTGAACAGTGGCAGGTATGACGAGGCGCTGGTCGAGGACCTGCAAGCCGGCCAGGCCGCCGGCGTGAGCGGAACCCCCAGCTTTTTGATCAACGGGCAACTGCTGGTAGGTGCTCAGCCCGCCCAGGTATTTCGCCAGGCCATCGATACCGTTCTGGCTGGTGGCGAGCTGAACACTGGCCAACCCCAGGCCGAAGCACCCCCGCCGGAACCGTTTGATATCAGTATAGAAGGTGCTGCAATCAAGGGCGATCCAAACGCTCCGATGACGATCATCGAGTACTCCGATTATCAGTGCCCATTCTGCTCCCGCTTTGTCCTTCAGACCATGCCTGCATTGGTGCAAGAGTATATCGACAGCGGCCAGGCCAAATTGGTGTTCAAGGATTTCCCGCTCACCAGCATTCATCCGCAGGCGCAGAAGGCCTCTGAGGCAACCCGCTGTGTCCGGGAGTTGACCGGCAACGATGACAGCTATTGGGCTATGCACGATCTGTTGTTCGAGGGCCAGCAGGAGTGGGGCAACAGCCGTGCGCCAGAGATCTTTGCTGGTTATGCCGAGCAGCTTGGCGTGGCGCGGGATGACTTTTCTGCCTGTCTGGAAAGTGGCCAGTTCGCTGACGCTGTCAAGGCCGATCTGGAGGAGGGAGTCGCGTTGGGTGTACGAGGCACGCCGACCTTCTTCCTCAATGGGCAGGCCTTCGTGGGAGCCCAGCCGATCACCAACTTCCGACAGGCCATCGCTGCAGTGGAAGCGGGTCAGAACATTCAGCCACCCCCGCCGCCAACGCCAGCTCCCCGACCTACGCCGGCCCCGCTGCCCCAGGATGTGCCCCTGGACGATGCGGCCGGAATCGTGGGCAACCCGGACGCGCCGATCACGATTGTCGAGTACTCCGATTATCAGTGCCCCTTCTGCCAGCGGCATGTCCAGCAAACCATGCCCGGTTTACAAAAGTACATCGAGGATGGCACGGTGAAGTACGTGTTCAAGGATTTCCCCCTGCTGAGCATTCACCCCCAGGCTGCCAAGGCCAGTGAAGCAGCTCGTTGCGCCGGCGATCAGGATGCCTACTGGGAGATGCATGACAGGCTCTTTGCTGGCCAGCAACAGTGGTCTGGCAACCCGGCCGCGGTGGATGTGTATAAAGGATACGCGGACCAACTGAATCTGGACCGGACCACCTTCGATGCCTGTCTGGATGGCGGCACCTATAGCGATGTGGTGATGGCCAACCTTCAGGAAGGGTCTGGTTTCGGCATTCAGGGCACGCCCGGGTTCTTTGTCAACCGGCAGCCTCTGCCCGGCGCCTATCCGATCGAGGCCTTCGAAGCCTTGATCCAGGCCGAGCTGGATCGGTAGGAATCCTGCTAATTGTCAATGGTAAATGGTCAGTGGTCAACTGTTAACGACAGAGGGCAACTGACCGTTGCGGCCCCCCGGGGCAGCCCAATCGTTGACAGTGTCACATATTGGTGTTATACTCTTCCGGCTGTGTTATATTACCTTATCAGGAGTTGAGCTGTATGTCGGAATCGACTATCCTTTCCTCCCCACAATTGGATGCTAAACCCGCCAATCGTCAGACAAAATTCATCGTTGGCGCGGTGATCATCTTCGTTGCCATCGCCTATCTGGTTTTCTCGGCCATGGGAAGCGCTGGAGCCTATTACTTTGAGGTCAGCGAGTTGATGGAGCAGGCTTCTGAACACTATGGAAAAAACGTCCGTGTCAGTGGCGCCGTGGTGTTCGATACGGTTGATTACAATTCCTCCGATTTGATCCTGCAGTTTGAGATCACCGACCAGCAGGCAAACCTTCCCGTCTACTTCAACGGGCCCAAACCAGACAGCTTTTCCCGGGCGGCCGAGGCAATTGTCGAAGGTGAGTTCGGCGAGGATGGCGTTCTTTACGCCAACACCCTGCTACTGAAGTGTCCCTCACGTTACGAGGAACATGACGGAGAGACCACTCCGTTGGAATACGAGGAAATCCAGGTCGAAGCGCTCGGCTAGAGTCTTGCCGTCGATGCCCATTTTCCCTTGAGAAAGTTTTGTCAGCGGTCGCTCATGTCCTGGGCGACCGCGTTGCTTATTGCCTCCAACCGGCCTATCACATGAAGATAACGGATCGAATTTCCATTTTTCTGCCGCCAACTGCTCGCCTGATTTCCATCGCAATCGTTCTGGTCATCAGTGCCCTTCTATTCCTTCAGCAGATACCTCCCGTTGGCCTGGTCGAAGCTTCACCGAACAGACAGGAAACAACCCAGCCACCCTCCGCCCGCAATGGCCATGCCATTTACCAGGAGAACTGCGCGCCTTGCCATGGCACGCGGGGACTGGGGGATGGACCGGCCGCGGCTGGTTTGCCCGACGGTGCTTCTGCCCTTGCCGACCTGGCGATCGCGCGCAGCGCCACGCAGGCGGAGTGGTTCACGGTTACCCAGGAAGGCCGCATGGAAGGCATGATGCCCCCCTGGAAAGATCGGCTGACCGATGAGCAGATCCGGGATGTGGTTGCCTTTGCCCTGACTCTGCACACCTCTAACGATGAGATCCTGCGCGGCGAGGAGATATGGGGCAGTGAATGCGCGGCCTGCCACGGCCTGCAGGGTGCGCCCGCAAATGTCTCCGACGGCCCAATTCCTCCTGACCTTTCGGGAGTGGCGTATGGCGAGACTATCTCCTCCAACGACTGGTATGAAGCCATGGTGTCAGGCCACGATACCGTAACCGATTATGAGGTATCCCTTTCAGAACAGGAGATGTGGGCGACCGTCGCCTATGCGCGCACTTTTTCCTACCGGCCGATGATAGCAACAGTATTGCCCCAGGGATCGGGAGCGATCGGAGGTGTGGTCACCAACGGATCTGCCGGTGGGGCACCAGTGGCCGGATTAACGGCGGTCCTTCGGGCAATTCAGGGTTCAGACGAATTTCGACCGGTCACAAGCACTGTCGGCGAGGATGGCATCTTTCGGTTTGAGGGCCTGCCAATGGATCCATCATTCGTCTATCTTGTGTCTGTGGAACACGCCGGCCTGCCCTATGGCGGCGATTTTCTGCGATTTTCCGAGGGCCAGACTGAGCTCGATGCACCGGTAACCATCTGGGAAACCTCCAGCGAGCCGGGCGACATCAGGCTGGATCGGGTACAGTGGTTCGTCGATTTTCACCAGGGCGCGTTGCTGGTGGGTGAGGTCTATCGCGTGGCCCATGATGGGGACCGGGTCTTCCTTGGCAATGACGAAGTCGTCCCGGGTGTGCCTGCTGTGCTTGAGTTTTCCTTGCCGGCCGGGGCCACGGCTGTCGCGGTGGACGGCGGCGAGATCGGTGAGCGCTTTTTCCTGACAGACGCGGGTCTGGTGGACTCGCAGCCATTGCTTCCCGGGCAGACGCAGATGCTCGTGCGTTACCTGTTGCCCTACGATGGCAGCAAGGCTGAGGTCGGACACGAGTTTGCCTACCCGGTCGGCGAACTCAGCGTGTTGGTGGCAGAAGGGGCCAAAGTCATGACCGATGATCTTGAGGATGCGGGCACCCAGATGGCAGGTGACACCCAGTTCCTCAGTTTTGTGGGCAACGATGTGGCTGCCGGTCAGGAAATAATGCTGGCATTGAGCGGCCTGGAGCGGTCCAGTGCGCCCGTTGCGAAAACGCAAAACACCTCGACCTCGGTGATCGCCAACCATCCTGCCCTGCTTATCAGCCTGGCTGCCCTGGCAGCGGGGGCACTCGTTGGAGCGCTGGTAGTGCCGTTGGTGCTGAGACGGCGAGATGACGATGCCGGGGAAAGGGCAGAAGACAGTTATGCCGTGGATCGGGAAGGCCTGGAGGCGGAGAGGCAGCGTCTGTTGGCGTCGATCGCGGACCTGGATGATCGCTATGCGGCAGGTGAACTGGATGATGACACCTATCAAGAGCAACGGATGGCCCAAAAACGATCGCTGATTCTGGTAACCCGGAAATTGGAGAGCGATTCTTTGTCCACGGAAACAGCCGACGAGCAGGCAGCGGTATGATTACGACCCGGAAGCTCGTGAAAACATTTGGGCGCAGGCCTGTCCTCAAGGCGATCGATCTGGAGGTGCCTGCCGGCCAGTCGGTTGCCCTTTTTGGTCCGAACGGGGCCGGCAAGACGACCCTGATTCGCATCATTGCCGGGCTCAGCAAATTGAGCTCGGGCATGGTAGAGCTGGGTGGCCATGATGTTCAGAAGGCGGGCACCGGCTTGAGACGTTATGTGGGCTTCGTCTCGCATAATCCCCTGGTCTACGACAGTTTGACGGGCGAGGAGAATCTTCAGTTTTTTGGCCGACTCTATGATGTACCTGATCGTGAGCAGCGGATAGACGAGGTGCTTGGCCGGGTTGGCTTGTGGGGCCGGCACAAGGACCTGGTTCGTACCTACAGTCGCGGCATGGTGCAGCGCCTGGCTATCGCCCGCGCCATCCTGCATGATCCACCAGTACTGTTGCTGGATGAACCCGATACTGGCCTGGACCAACAGGCCGCCGACATGCTGCGTAGTTTGCTTGTCGAACTGGGAGGCAGTGACAGGACGGTGCTTCTGACGACCCATAATCTTGAGCGGGGCATCGAATGGGCTGATCGGGCTCTGATCCTGAACAGCGGTCGAATCCGCTTCGACGAGCCGAGCAGGGGTCTTTCCAGCGCTCAGTTTCGCCGCAGTTATGGTGAGGTAGTGGGAGACTGAGCCGGATGGACTATCTACGAAAGGTGGGAGCGATCGTCTGGAAGGATGTTACTGCCGAGCTGCGCACCAAGGATATTCTGAGTTCGATGTTGGTGTTTGCATTGCTTTCGGTGGTAATCTTCCAGTTTGCCTTCGATCTTCGGGCCGATAATGTGCGGCTCGTCTTGCCAGGGGTGATCTGGATTTCCATAACCTTCTCCGGGGTACTGGGGCTGAGTCGCTCTTTTATCCTGGAACAGGATCGTGGCTCGATGGAAGGTCTGTTGCTGGCGCCAATGGATCGGAGTGCCATCTATTTTGGCAAGTTCCTTGGCAACTTGTTGTTTATCTTCATCATGGAATTGGTCCTGCTGCCGGTGGCCAGTGTCTTTTTCAATATCTGGTTGCTTACGCCATCTCTGATATTAGTGCTTGTGCTCGGTACCTTCGGGTTTGCCGCGGTGGGCACACTATTCTCCGCACTCAGCATCAATACGAGGGCGCGAGAGGTGATGTTGCCGATCCTGTTGTTTCCAATTATGGTGCCGGTGTTGATCGCCGGGGTGCGCGCGACCGGTAGCCTTTTGGATGGAGAGACGCTCGGCGATATATCTCACTGGTTGCGTTTGCTTCTGGCCTACGATGCCATCTTTTTTGCAGCGGCTTTTCTTCTGTTTGATTTCGTGGTTGAGGAATAACGTGTTAATGATTCACGAGGTAAGCTATGGGCACGAGTACTAAACGCAGTGTGGCCGATACGATCTGGTTGATTCTGGCCGTGATATCGGCCATCATGATTCTTATCGCCCTCTATTTATCGTTGATCTGGGCTCCGGAAGCCAGCAATCTGCCGACTGAGACCGAACGTCTTGTGCAGCGGGTGTTCTATTTTCATGTCTCGGCCGGGTGGGTAGGTTTTTTTGCCTTCATGGTCACGGCGGTTGCCGGAATCATCTATCTCATCACGAAAAAAAGGCGTTGGGACTTCATAGCGCTGGCGTCGGTGGAGATCGGGGTCACCTTTACCACGGCCAACGTCATCAGTGGATCCATTTGGGCAAAACCGACCTGGAACACCTGGTGGCCCTGGAATGATCCACGCATTACTTCAGCGGCCGTTGTCTTGCTGATCTACATTGCCTATCTGATGTTGCGCAATTCCATCGACGATCCGGAGCGCCGGGCCAGGCTTGCTGCGGTCTACGGTATCATCGGATTCATCAGTGTTCCGATCACCTTCCTGTCAATCCGCTGGTGGCGGACCATTCATCCGGCGGTCGTTGGCACCGGCAGCGACACGTCCCAGGGTGGGTTTGACATGGCGCCGGACATGGCAACGGCCCTCATGTTCAGTGTGATCACCTTTACGTTGCTCTATTTTGTCCTGCTAAGATTGCGAGTGAGATTGGAGGACCAGCGAGAGCAGGTCGAGGACATAAAAACGCGTATGTTGGAGGAGTAGCGTTGCCCGACGCATCCAATGCTGGATTTCCCTATCCTTGTAAGGAGATAACAACCCATGACATTTCTTGCAGCTGGCATGATCGTGTTTTGGTTGACCACTTTTGTTTTCGTGTTCAGCACCTTTCGACGCCAACAGAAGCTCGAGGCCGAGTTGACGACCCTGCAACAGGTTTATGGCGAGGACGCGTAGTTCGGTACGCCAGGTTACAGCAGAAACTGCCGGAATGCGTCATAGTATAGTCTTGGAGATGCCTGAGCTGGACAAGCCAGAACCATACTTTGGCAGTGCCCCTTGACAGGATCAGAACGTTGCTCAGGACACGTCAGCGTTCATCTGCGGTTTTCCTTTCTTCTTGAATCAGTGCGCAAGAATCTGACTCAGAAGGTGCTATAGAAAAAGGCTGTTGACTTTGGGAACACAAAACTTGACCCTGGCATTGGCAACCCTGTTTGGCCTGGTATCCTTCTTGTCGCCATGCGTGTTGCCGCTGGTGCCCGTCTACCTGGGTTATCTGACGGGAGCAACCATCGCCGGCGCTGACGAGGAAGGCCATGTCAGTCGCTGGTTTACCTTTTCCCATGCTGTCGTCCTTGTATTGGGTTTCACCGTTGTCTTCGTGGCCCTGGGCGCCCTGGGCGGGGCTGTCGGCCAGGCCCTGAATCGCGCCATTCCATCGATCGTCCGCGTTGGCGGCGTCATGTTGGTGGTATTCGGCCTGCGGGTGGCCCATATTCACTGGCCCAAGCTACGGTGGGTGATCGCAGCGCTGCTCATGGGGCTGTTCGCCTTTGTGGTAAACAGCCGGGAGACGGTGCCCAACCGTGTATTGCAGGCGGTCATGTTTGGCAGCGTCACCCTGGCCGGGTACTCCTGGTCGCTGGCGGGCCATGTGGCAATAGGCGGCGTAGCTGCCCTGCTCAACTTCTTATCCATCTGGCAGGGCACCCCCGAGTTGCTGGGCAACCCCAATATTGGCGGGTTCACGGCGACGATCCCTGCCGTGGCGGAAAGTGCCTTGATCTGGCTGTTGGTTGCCTGGGCCAGCCGCACCGATCTGTTCTACATGGAAAGGCGGATCGAACTGGATCAGGATCGCAATCCGGGCTACGTGACGTCGTTTTTTACCGGTGTCGTGTTTGGTGCCGGCTGGACTCCCTGCGTCGGGCCGATCCTGGCCAGCATATTGGCGCTGGCGGCTACAGAGCAGAGCATTGGCCGGGGGGCGTTGCTGTTGTTGTTCTACTCCATCGGCCTGGGCATCCCGTTTTTGATGGCGGGCCTGCTTTTCAACCAGCTGAGCCAATGGTTGCCCAAGATAAACCGTTATCTGCCAACCATCAGTTTGATTAGCGGCCTGTTGTTGGCGGTGGTGGGCGTGGTCATCTACACGGGCGGACTTCAGCTTTCGGCGAGCCTGCTGCCCCAGGTGGAACTGGAGAGCTGGCTGCTGGGAATCCTGGGACAAGGTGAATAGCGGTGAAGAAACGAAACCTTCAAGCAGTGTTGATCGTATTGGTAGTTGTCCTGGTTTTTACCTCCTGTGCTTCCTCGCAGGATGCGTCTGGTCTGCCGCAGGATATCGGGGTTTTGCCTGTGCTCTCGACCAGTGGCGTGGACAATAATGGCCGGGAGTTTGAAATGGGACAGGCCGCCCCTGATTTCCTCGTTGTCAACAAAGATGGCTCCACCAGTTCATTGAGTGACTGGCAGGGCCAGCCGGTGGTGATCAATTTCTGGGCCAGCTGGTGTGGTCCATGCAAGGCGGAGATGCCCGAGTTTGTGGAGGCCTACGAGGCTCACCGGGAGGATGGCCTGGTTATCCTGGGAATCAATGCTGATCTACAGAAGCAGGAAGAAAAGGCCCTTGAGTTCATGGATGAATACAGGGTGAGTTTTCCGGTGGCCCTGGAAAGGCGCAACGAGATCATGCGGCTTTTTGAGACAACGGGATTACCCACGACGGTATTCATCGACCGTGAGGGCAATGTGGCAGGGATATGGAAAGGCTACCTCAGCCGTGAATTGCTGGACGAATTTATCGCCAAAATCCTGTAGATGACTCCCCTGGCCGAGCATGTTTCGGCCAACAATCCGGAGGATCCGGTGATGCGTCGAGTGACACTTTACACCAAAGAGGGATGCCATCTGTGTGACGATGTCCTGCGGGAATTGCGACGGTTGTCGGCGACCTTCAATATCGATATCGTTCAGCAGGATATCTGCGAAACGCCCGATTTGTACAGCACGTACCGGTTTGACATCCCGGTGGTTGAGATCGAAGATGGGCCTGTTATGCGTGCGCCGATTACGCCCCAACAGCTTCAACGGGCTCTGGCGGAATAGTCACTTCTCCCGGCTGGAGCCGACCATCAGACAGGCATAAGCAGAAATGAGCGCAAGCGAGGGCCACGAGCCGGCAAACCGCCTTGACGACGAGGTGACCTCTTCCGTCGACTCCCGGGCACCAGTCGATTCGACATCGAGCGATCGGGCGTCCTATATCGGCGATCGGATTGTCCTGGGCATTGCCAGGCATTGGCTGGCGTTCTTCAACATAGCCATTTTCACCTATCTCATCATCCCCTTTCTGGCGCCCTTGCTCATGCAAGTGGGGGCTAGCGGTCCCGCCCGACTGATCTACACGGTCTATAGCCCGGCCTGCCATCAATTACCAGATCGTTCCTACTTCCTGTTCGGAGAAAAACCCGTCTACAGCCTCAGTGAATTGGAGGAGTCGGGTGTGTTAGAGAGCAGCAACATTCTGCTGCGCCGCAAATACGTGGGCGACGAGACTCTGGGATGGAAGGTTGCCCTTTGCGAACGTGACCTGGCGATCTACGGTGCGGTGGTGCTGGCGGGGCTGTTATTCGGCCTGATAAGGGATCGGTTCCGTGTGCCGAAGTTGTCGTTCAAGTTCTTCCTCATTCTTCTGTTTCCCATCGCATTCGACGGGTTGAGCCAGCTATTTGGTTTCCGCAGCAGTAACTGGATGCTACGAACCATCACCGGGGCCCTGTTCGGATTTGCCACGGTCTGGCTGGCTTATCCTTATATCGACGAGTCGATGGCAGAAATCCGCGAGAGCACGGAGAAGAAACTGGCAAGGCGGGCGCAATTGCTGGCGGAGAACGAGTAGGCGCGCCAAGCAGCGGATTTGGCCGATCGCATCACTCCCCCTCTGATTTGCCGGGAAAGCCTGGTTGAGCAATAAAATGACGATACTTTATCCCGACACAGAATGGAAAACAATTTCCCCCGCCGGCGCGGGCTTTGACACCGGCAAATTGCAAGCTGCTCGCCGATGGCAACAGGAGCGCGCGCAAGATCCCCGTTACGCGCAATACCGCACCGTCGTCGTGCGCGGTGGGCGCGTTGTAGCCGAGTGGAACCAGGGCCTCGACCGTGGCTGTCACACCTGGCTGGCGTCGGCGAGCAAATCGTTATTCAGTTCCATTCTGGGCATCGTCATCGCCGAGGGCAAAATCCCTTCCGCCGACGCCAGGCTGATCGACTTTTACCCCGAAGCGCTGGACGTGCCCGCAGGCCAGGGACCCAAAGAGGGACGCTACGCCTTTGACAAGGATCTGGAGATCACCTTCCGTCAACTGATTTCCAACACTTCTGGCTATATGAAGCCGGGCGAACTACCGGGCCAGGTGTTCCACTATCAGACCTACGGCATGAACGTCCTCACCCACGCCATTGCCAAAACCTACGGGCTGTACAGCATCGACGACCCCGAAGGCTCGCCGGGGTTCAAGGTGCTGGTCGATGAAAAGCTGCGTATCCCCATCGGCGGGACGTGGAGCTATTACCTGGCCAACTTTGACCTGCCCTCTCAAGCAAGGACCAATATATTTGGCTATTACGACGGTGTCAGCGCCACCGCGCTCGATATGGCGCGTCTGGGCTGGCTGTGGCTGAACGGGGGCCGGTGGAAGGATGAGCAGGTCATCCCGGAGGATTGGCTGAGCGAGGCGGCACGAACCGCAGCGGTGATCATCGAGAATTGTCCCAAAGAGCAGTGGAATTACGGCTACGCCTTTTGGACCAACGACCATGGCCAACTGTGGCCCAACCTGCCCCGGGATTCTTTTGCCGCATCGGGTGCGGGGCAGCAGCACATATGGGTTTGCCCCAGTTTGGATTTGGTCGTGGCGCAAAGCCCGGGTCAGTGGGAAGACCAGGTCGAGAACGATGCAGGCCTGCTCAAGCTGGTCGTGGACGCAATAAACGCATAGGTGCAACTCAACTCACAGGAAGATGGGTCAGCTGGCTTCAATTCCTGTACAATTGCGTATAGCAGGTCATTCCAGTCAGCAAACTCGACAGGAAGCAGGTTCATGATGAAGATCAGTTTTATGACGCTGGGGTGTCCCGACTGGGATCTGGACACAATTTGTCGCAGGGGAGAGGCCTACGGATTCGACGGCGTCGACTTTCGCGGGCTCCAGGATGAAATCGATGTAACCAAATTGCCGGCATTTACCACCGGTGTGTCTGAAACCAGACAGAAACTGAAAAATGCCGGCCTGGAGGTCAGTGGCATCAGCTCCAGCATCAGAGTCTGTGTTGCGCAGAATCTGGCCAGCAATCTGGAGGAAGCGAAGCGCACCATCGAGGTTGCGCATGCCCTGGACGCCAGGAATGTCCGGGTCTTCGGTATGGGCAATCTGGACGACTATACCCGGACGGAACTGGCCAGGATCGGGTGTGATTGCATCAACCGGATATTGGCGCTTGACGAGGCGACCACACTCAACTGGCTTTTCGAAACCCACGACAACTGGATACGGGCTCAGGACTGTAAGTTGCTCCTGGATGAAATCGCAAGCCCTGCGTTCGGCGCCCTGTGGGATATGGGCCACACGGCGCGGGTGGGCGGCGAATCGCCGGCGGAAAGTTATGCTGCCATTGGCCAGCGCGTCGGGTACACGCACGTCAAGGACGCCATCTACGATCCCAGCCATCCCGAAGCTATGGCTGATGGCTGGCGCTACGTGTTGCCGGGGCAGGGACAACTGCCATTGGCAGAGGCAATTGCCCTGCTCAACGAAAAGGGGTATGACGGGTGGCTGCTGTTCGAACACGAAAAACGATGGCATCCCGAATTGGCAGCGCCGGAAGTTGCTTTCCCGGCCTTTGTCAGTTGGGTGCGACCGTTGCTGCAGTCGCTGTCAACCTGATAACGATTCTGTGGGGCCAGCCTGGCGACACTGCTCCAGGACTGCTACCTGCCGGCGCACGCTTTCCGGGCTGATGACCAGAGGTGCATCGTGCCGGATAGACATGAAAAGATCCTGATATAAACACCGGACATCGCGTAGGAAATTCCGATCGGGTTGGTAAGACGCCTCTTGCCATGGCAGGTCCTCTGAATTGTAGGTACGATCGGGGGTGGGTTTGGTATCCAGGACCAGG
Source organism: Chloroflexota bacterium (assembly GCA_034717495.1). Lineage (NCBI taxonomy): Bacteria > Bacillati > Chloroflexota > Chloroflexota bacterium. The sequence continues at coordinate 22,268 of JAYELL010000038.1, forward strand.
GGCGGCGCCTCTTCCGGGTCGAAGTAGCGCCAGCGAATGAGCTGGCGATCGCTGATCAGGCTGCCCTGGGTGCCCATCACCAGGCAAGACGCCTGAGGAAACGCGTTGGCATGGGTCAGCTCGATGTCGATCAGCGGGCCATTTTGGGGCCTGAGCAACACCTTGACGTGGCTTTCGGCATCGCCGGCATAGAGGGGCGTGGTCTCCATGTGGGCCACCACCTCGGGCGCCGGATCGTCGACCAGCAGCAAAGCCCAATCGATCATATGGGCGCCCTGATTGTTGAGAATGCCACCGCCAAAGGCCTTCAGCGTCTGCCAATCCCAGCGGCGTGAGAATCTGTGCGCGGCAAGACGGATTTGTATGATGCGTCCCAAAACACCTGAGTCAATCACTTCCTTTATCTTCAGGAAATCGGGGGCATAGCGGTAGTTCTGGTTCACGGTCAGGATCTGGCCAGTCTCGCGGGCCGCGGCGATCATCTCATCGACCTCGACCAGGGAGGGGGCCATCGGTTTCTCCACCAGCACATGCTTGCCGGCCCGCATGGCGGCAAGCGAGTCGGTGCAGTGGTATTGGCTGGGTGTGGCAACCACGACTAACTCGACGTCATCATCGGCAATCAATCCGGCGCAATCATCGTAGACTCGACAGCCAAAGCGCTCCTGAGCCTGTGCCTGCCGTGCCTCATCCGGGTCACATACGGCCACGATTGAGAAAAGGTCTGTCATTTCGGCAAGCGCCTGGATGTGGATCCCCCAACCGCTGCGTCCCAATCCTGCGACGCCGGTCTTGATGGGCCGGCCGATGTTATCCGCCTGAAAGTGATCTGCCATTTCGGTATTCCCTCTATTTGTGCGGAGATCTGCCGGTCTTGACATCGGTGGCAACGACGTCACGGGCATAAAGGTCAAAATCGATGTGGATCAGCATGCCCGGCGGGCAAAGGGGTCCCAGCCGGTTCGGCGTTGACCCAGCAGGTGCAGCAGGACGACGCCTGGAGAATTGATCAGGCTTGGACCGTGATCCTGCCGACATTGCAGAAGAAAAAGCGCTCGCCGAAGGCATTGGCCAGGTGCAGGGTGGCCTTCTGGCCGGTACAGTGAGAAACCCCCAGGCGACCGATGTCGAAGCGCTGCAATGCCTTGATTGTCCGCGTGAGTTGGTCGTCATCCGCCGCGACCAGGTGGGTGCCGCCGATGACGGTGTGGAAGCGGGAGCGGCCTGTGTGCCGGGCCACGTACTCCAGGATATTGACGATACCGGCGTGGGAGCAGCCCAGGACCACCACCAGCCCCTCTGGCGTCTCCAGCACCACGGTCTGGTCGTCCATAATCGGGTCGGGGACCAGCTTGCCGTCTGTATCCACGTGTTTCAGTGCAGGGTCGGCTGGCACGAAGGCAGCGTCACGGGGCACTTCACCGGTCATCCAAACGCCCTCGCCCATTTCGCTCCACCCTCGGCCCAGATGAAAATCAGCTCCGGCTGCCTCCAGCACGTTGCGGGTGAAGGGAATTCCGATGTGGCGGGGCCGCTCTTCATCTTCGGTCTGGTGATAGCTATCCTTGAAGAGATCGGGATGGCTGTAAACAGGTACCTGCCGGTTCAAGGTGCGCAGTGCATTGAGCAGGCCGCCGGTATGGTCGAAGTGGTGGTGGCTGAGCAGAATGGCGTTGGCGGTTGTCAGGTCGATGCCAAAGAGAGCTGCGTTGGTCAGCAGCCCATAGCCCTGGCCGGTGTCGAAGAGGAAATTGCCGGCCGGTGTCTCGAGCCAAACCGCCCAGCCATGTTCGGCAATAGCACCAGCGTGGCCGAAAACCGTGTTTTCACAGAGAACTGTGGTTCGGATGGACATGGAAGATATCTCCCTTCAAATCCGTTTTACTAATGCCTTGCCGGACCTACCAGTGGCGTAACAATCTGATCGTAGCAACTGTCCCTGGCATCGTCACCCGAACTGCGCCATTCTGTATTTCCAGCGGTTCCAGATCGCGCTCGCGTGCGTCGCATAAAAAAGCCTCTGCTATCGTGAAATGAGGGGTTGTAACCATCACCGGCACCGGCGATTCCGACAAGACATGTGTATACAGACGAACAATGATCCCTTCTCCCCGCGAGGCCTGCTTGACTGCTGTCACCCAAACATGGGGGGAGTCGGTTGTGACAATGGAATCGGCAAGGCTGCGCAGCCCTGTAACTCTCGAATCGCTCCAGGGATTGTTGGCAATGCTTCGGGCCATGAGATGAATGTTGTTATCCTGCCAATCGCCGTCTTGAGTGAACAGAAGCGCATATTCAAAAACGTAACTATCGCGTTCGTGGCCGCTGGCCGGGTTGGCGGGAATGCCAATCAAACCGAATACCTTTTCCCGTGTGGCATTGCGCATGGCAACCAGTTCAAGTTGACCCTCTGGCTGGTAAGAAATGGCCCCTGGCATGGGCTGAAGAATGGCCAGACCGCGCCCGGTATCATCATCCTGGAGATGGACGAAATGATGCAGCGGCCAGAAGGTAGGGTCATAGTTCCGCTTTGGCGGGCGAACAACAATCCCGCCGGGCGTATCCATATCCAGCTTTTTTGAGGCGATGCCTGTGGCAAAGCGAACGGTGATGGAATATCCTTCGGCGGCTTTGCCTTCGACGCGACAGTGAATCACAGGCGAGTCGTTGCTGAACCACATCAGACGCCGCAGTGTCTCGCCGTTAAGTTCGCTGCTGCTGATTATCTCCAGCCCGTTATCGCGCTCGTGTACCTGCATCTGAGTCGGGTGATGGCTGGCGCGCATCGACTCTTTCCAGATGCCCCCGGCAAACTCGAGCCCCATGCGCCATAGACCACCGGAATCGCGATAACTGACCAGATCGTTCGAGATGCCGGTTAGAAAAGGTGTCTGTGCATCCTGAGACTGCAGGTTGACTATTGCTCCGCCGGCATCTTCAGCCAGTTCAACATCATAGTAGGCAGTCTTGATCTGAATCCTGCCCTCTTTCTGGCTCCACGTCAACGATTTGGAGCTCGCCGCTGTCACGTCGGATGCGGGCCGAGCGGAGGCCAGGCGATCGATCGTCGCATCTACCGAATCTGCGGCCTGTGCAAGCCAGGGAAGTTGCTCTTCTTCGACGACCTTGTCAGGCGAGGTGCCGGTGACAAAGTCGTGATGATTGGAAACGGCCGCTTGCCACCATGCATCTTCAAGCTCCAAAGAGATGGTCTTTTCAGCCCCGCGATTTTCAGGAAAAAAGGACAACTTCTCGGCCAGCAGCAGGTCGTCGACCAGTTCGCGACACCGCTGTTTAAGCGTTGGGCGGGCAGTGTAGAAACCGGTCCAGTAGGGATTGGGGTCAAGCTCCAGCACAGGAAGTTCATCCTGATAGGTTTCAACCAGCGCCAGATAATCATCCATCCCGGCGTTGACCGCCCAGATGCCCGTCGTCGGGTAGTGATTACGGTTGTAGCGATCAAGCAGAGCGACGAGGTCGGGGATCGGCTCTACAAAATCGAAGCCAATGGGGCATAGCATGTAGGGCGTGCGGCTGAGGGGCGAAAGCTGGGCAACATATTGTTTGATACGGCGTGCAACATGCCGATCAGATCGCATGGAAAAGGCAATCCTGACAAGATAAACGCGGCTAAGGCCGCCATATGCGAGCATATCCCCTTGTCCATAGGTGAAAGCATTCCAGTGACACAACACCTGGGCGCCATTCCGGTCGCGCCAGAGGAAGTCGAGACTGCGCTCCTGGGTCAGCAAGAGTTCGGCGCTTGAGCCCGATCTGGGAAATCGCCTGGGAAATTCCAGATCACAGCCAATGAAATACATGCCATCGACGCGGGTGATGGCGGTGCGATCAAAACCGGCCGCCTTCAAGAGAGAGGGAAGTGTGGGCGTGCAGCCGAAACTATCTGCAAAATAAGCCAGTTTGGGTTCCGGTTCCAGCCCATTTGCGCGCAGCCACTCCTGGCCGATGAGAAGATCGCGTAGGATTGATTCCGTGCTGGGTAACAACGTATCCGCGGTGGTGACGCCGCTGCTGGTCAGGCGCAAGCGTCCCTCGTTGACCAGTTCGCGAATAGTATCCCGTTGCGCGGGATGGCGATCCCAGTACATGCGCAAGAAGAACATGCACTCAATCGAATAGACGCGACGCGGTTCCCTCTGCAATTCTTCGATAGCCTGGTCGAGGTTATGGCGAACAAAGCGCTCGAAATACTCTTCGGCTGTGAACAGCCAATTGGGGTCCCAATGACTCGACTCGCAAAAGATCAACACTCGTTCGGCATCATCAGGGATAGCCAAGCGGCGGCGAATTTGCTGCTCGGTGGGTAGGGGGATCTGTTTCATTTTGGCTTTCATGATGAGGGCAGCACCAACTGCTGGTTGATAGTGAAAAATTGGCGATATGTAAGCCAGACCGTTGCCAGACCGGTAAAAGCAGCCGCGCCAATGAGCATGTACATGACAATGATCTGCAACTGTACTGCCTCCAGCGGGGCGGCTCCGGCCAGAATCATGCCGGTCATAGCGCCGGGCAGTGAAATCAGGCCTACCGTTTTGGTACCATCTACCATGGGCGTCATGCCGGCATGGAGGGCTGTGCGCAGGTAGGGATGGGCTGCTTTGCGCCCGGTTGCCCCCAGAGCCAACGCTGCTTCAATTTCCGGGGCACGGCCGTTGATTTCATCCCGCACCCGTCCCATCACCAACGAACAGACATTCATCGAATTTCCAATCACCATGCCGGCAATGGGGATAATCTGCTGGGCTGTAAACTCAAAAACGCCCAACCCCACCAGCAGCCCCAGGGTCAGCGCCGCGCCAAAGCCGATAGACAACAAGGCCACCCGGCCCGAATGAGGCACTCCCTGGCCGCGCTTTCCGGCCGTATACCCGGCAATCAACGTCATCACCGCCAAAAGAGAGAGAATGGCGGGCGGACTGTCGATGGCAAAAATCAGGGTAAGGGCATAACCGATGGCAATTAGCTGGACAAAAGCCCGGACAGATGCTATCAATATATCCCTTTCCAAATCCAGTTTTTGCCATCGGGAAATAATCGCCGCAATTAACACCAGGGCCAGTGCCGCCAGTATGCGGGAAAGTTGATCGAGGGGGATGTTTTCTAACATGGGGACTCCATTGTGGGACCGGATGACCGGGCTGCCAGGCTAAACGGTGATTCATTCGAGGAAACCGGCAGCAAATTCGGCCGTTTTGTGGTGGCTGTCCGGGCTTAGCAGATGTCCAGGATCGCCTTCGTCGGCAATACGGCCGTCCAGGAGCAAATAAACCCGATCGGCCACGTCCAGCACCTCTTCCATGTAATGTGTCACCCAGATGACCGTCAGACCCAGCTCCTGACGCAGTTTCTCAATGGTTTCCCGCACATGCCGCCGGGCGGCCGGGTCCAAAGCGCTGGTCGGTTCGTCCAGGAGAAGGGAATCGGGCTGATTGGCCAGGGTGCGGGCGATAGAGACCCGCTGTGCTTCGCCGCCTGACAGTTCACTGATAGGCCGCCGGGCATAATCGGATGGCATGTCGGCCAGGGCCAACAGTTCTGCAATGTCATCCGGGGTCAGGCTACGGCCGTCTAACCCCGGTCCGTAAGCGATATTGTCGGCGACAGTACCGGGGAAGAGTGCCGGTTTCTGGAAGACCATCCCCATCCGGCGGCGTAGAGCCAAAACGTTCATCGTGGCAATATCCTGGCCGTCGAGGAATATGGTGTGAGGAGGCGCTTCGGTCAGCCGGTTGAGGCAGCGGAGCAGGCTGCTTTTGCCGCTGCCGCTGGGACCCAGCAAGCAGACGATCTCCCCGGCCGCCACCACCATGTTAACATCGCGCAAAACGGGGCGACCGTTGCGCTCCAGTGATAAGTTTTGCACCTGAAAACGAGGGGTTGTCGGATCGGTTCTGTCCATACGGCGAATCTGTCGAATTCGAAACTACTCAGGCATAAGGTGCAAAACACTTGCTCATGTGGCTCCAAAGGTGTCATTGGGTCGGGTTTGAATTCGCATCGGCTCGATTCTGTGGACCAAGTAGGTCGCACCTGAGCAGTTACTCGAAATCCTTTTGTCCTTTGTTCCTCGAAGCACTCAATGAGTTAGCCACTGCAGCATTTGCCGGGTCACCTCGGGACGGCTCAGCAACTCCACATGGTTCATACGGTAGGCAATCCATTGCGACGCCTTGGAAAAAAGCAGGTTTCGCCGCGCGTCGTCATGTTGGCCCAGTGCGCTGTGCAGGGGCACCAGACCGTCGCCAACCAGATGGTTTGCCAGGGCGCTGCGCCTGGCTGCCGTGGTCGCTGCCACGGTGAAGCAGGCCACACCCTCAGGCAAGGGCACAATCTGGCGGCCATCGGGCTTGCGGTGAAAGCGGTCATGGCCAAACCAGTCTTCATCCAGCAGATGGCCGTAGCGCAGGTCAGTGATGCCGGCGCTGCGCAGATGGCCGAGTCTGCCGAAAGGCGCGGTATAGGGCGTGCTGCCCAAAATTAGGTCCACCCAGTTACCGGCCCGCTCCAGCGGGGCGCCATGGTGCGGCGTGCCCAGAAACACGATGTTTTTCAGGTGGCCTGGCCAGCGCAAGGCCTCCTGTTGGGCGTAGTGGAAAGCGCTGCGGATGAGCAAACCTCCCATGCTGTGGGCCACCACGCTCAGTTCTTCAATCGGTGTGGGCCAGTGTGTGACCAGTTGCTCCAACTGGTTCGATAGCTCGTGCCCATTTTGCGACGTGTGCAAGCCGGAGTTGTAGCGCAGATAGACGGGCGTGTAGCCCAGGGCTGCATCCAGCGCTTCACCATGGTCGACCACGTGCCCATTGTGCTGCGCGTGCCACTGCAGGTCGTTCATGCACAGACCGTGAATCAGCAGCAACACCTTGCCCGTGGCCTCAGGCATTGGCGCCAGGGCCTGCCAGTTCAGTGCTCTGCCCCGGTAGCGCAGGGTCATGGGGGTTGCGAACGGGCTGTTGTTGGCGAAAAGGTGGTCGCCCATCACGCCATTGAGTGCGGCGAGAACCGCTTCGCGCTGGGGCGTTCCAGGCCTGGCATCTTCATCCGATTCAAACAGGGGTTGCAGCCTGGCCAGCAGCGTGTCCACACTTTTGCCCACCAGTAGCGTGACATCGTGGACATTTCTGTAGACCAGACCGGTAATGCCGCGGGTTTTCCCCGGCTCCTTGCCGCCGGGAATGCCCATGGTGTCCCACACCGATCGGTGCACGCCTTCGACGATATGGGTGACGCCCGTGGTGGCCTGCGTTGCCAATTGGGCAATGCCCCGAATGTCCGAGGTGCGAAGGTGTCTGAGTGGATTAGTGATTGACAACATTCATGTACCGCCCACTATGCTCCGCCAATCCATGAACAACTATCAGGATGGCTTCAGGCTCACCTTCGGGCAACCAATACTGATAGTAGATATCGGTATCCCGAACACCTTTCAAGTATCCTTCTTGATCTACCATTTCAGATCTCCTCAAGTGTCACTTGGAATAGATCTTCTCCAAAGCTTTCGAAGATCTCAACTTGCACAGTATGCCGGGCACCAGCTGCTGTTATTCTCCTACCCTTGCTTTTTTCGATCTTGTAAAGTTCCTCTCGCAAGAGAGTTGCTTCTTCGGTGCTCGCCTCCAGCCTGGCTATAGCAAATCCTATCCCACCTTGCATCGCGAAAATTTCCTCGTAGCCATCCTTATTCTCAATTTCGAGTTCACTCGCTCCGATTTCGATGGCCTTTGAGGTAATTTCCGTAAGCGGACTATCTTTTCTGCTGGCATGATCAGTCATTTTTGTCATTGTCCCGTTGGATCTGATGGTGCGCGAGCGTCTCGCCCAACGCTGCCATTCAGGGGCGGCCTACTGTGCTGTTGCCAAAGGGCAACACCGAACCAAGACACTATTCTACCAGCGCAGAGCCTTTGCAGCGATGCGATTTTCACAGGCACAGATTGCCACAATTAGACACTCCCTCAATTGAAGTCTTGCTTGGGCCGTCTTCTGCAATGAGCTTGCCAGGTAGGTACTGGCTTTGAACAGAGTTTGTTTGCCTGGTTAATCCCCGGAAATCTACCCGACTTCAAAGGTGAAAATCTGCCGCTGTTTGCAGCGCTACTTCAGGCTTACCATAAAATTCACCTGTTGGGAATACTGACAACTCATATTTACCGTGAGCGTAACTATAGAACGCTAATTCCCATTTCTCTTCATCACCAAAGTAACGCAACCGAAAAAGATGAACCGGCGTATTGCGCAGACGTTGCAGGTACTCTTCGCGGCTTTCCGCCCAATCCGGTGGGGGCCAGTTTGGGCCGGGTGGCTCTGGTTCCGTGTAGGCATCAACATAACAAAATTGTCCGCGAAACCGCATGTCAAGTCGGGTGTAGCTACCAGCAAGATGGGTTTCGGCATAGTCTCGGATACGTTTTTTAGTGCGATTCTTAACGGCTTCGTTTATCTTCACGTATGAAACATCCTCATTATAAACGGTAAACGAGTTCAATGGCCAGAACGTTGCCGTCATTGTAGCTCCTGAGAGTGCAAGTGTCAATGCAAAGTGTCTTCTTGTTGAGTTACACCATTGTCCCACCCACAGCAGGAAACTTCGCTGCCCGATGAAAACACGGGAAAGGCAAGCATTTCGCTGAACTTCAATACAACTGACGAGAAACGAGCGGGTTCTGGCGGCGCAGCGCGTGCCGCTGGAGTCGAGAATTGGACAGATGGACAGCTGTGGTCTATAATTGCATTTTGCTGGCCTGATTGAGTTGGCGATCGCGCCTGATATGCTGGTCGTCTTGTCCTCTCCTTGTGGCTCACAGGCCGATAGAGAAAACAAAACCGGAGCTCGTCGAATACTTTCGTTTTTGAAAACGAGGCTTGTCCTCAGCCATGGAGGCGTTTAAGTGGCTAACCATCGTTCTGCATTGAAGCGCGTTCGCTCTTCGGAGAAGAAGCGCCAGCGAAACCTTGCCGTACGGGGCGGTGCCCGTACGGCCGTAAAACGTGCCCGTACTCTTATCGAGGCCCAGCAATGGGACGAAGCAGAAGCGGCCGTCAAATCAGCTGTGATCGCACTGGACCGTGCTGCGTCCAAGGGCGTCATTCATAAAAACAACGCTTCACGGCGAAAGTCCCGCCTGGTGCGAGGCTACCAACAGGCGCGTGCTGCAGCCCAGTAGCTGAACTTGCCAGACCATCTGGCCTGGCCATCCGGAAAAAGAAAAAGGGAACTGGTTTTGTGCCAGTTCCCTTTCTGTGTCCTTGCAACTTCCAGTGGCCTGTGGAGGGAATGTCAAGCCTCTTGCTCAGAAGGCATCTCTTCTGACGGGTTTTCCCCGGGCTCAGCGGTGTCTTCCGCCTGCTTGTCAATCGATGTGGCAGCTTGTCCGTCGGGGAAAAAAGTATAGCCAATGCCACGTTTGGTGCGCAGGAAATTGGGCTTCTTGGGATCGGGTTCGATGATTCCCCGCAGCCAGCTCATGTGAACATCCAGGGTTCTGGTGTCCTCCAGGTAGGTGGTGTTCCACACGTCCTGCATGATCTGCTTGCGAGCCACCGGACGATTGGGATTCTGCATCAACAGCTCAAGCAGCTGGAACAGCTTTGGTGTGAGCCGTCCCTCTCCCGCTGGACCGATGATCGTCTGTTCGTCGAGGTCGAGCACAAAAGCACCTTCGACAAGCACCTGGCGACGGTTGCCTTCGAGGGCTTGTTCGATTGACTTGAGGACGCGATGCCAGGTTGTCGGGCCGGGAAGCAGGTAATCATATGAGATGCTTGCCAGGGTATCGTCCTCAGCGATGAGCACGATACGGGCCTGGGGAGCGCTCTGTCGCAAATTGAGACACATTTGCTCTGGCGGTACAGGAAGTGAGACCGAGTCGACGACGATCACGTCAGGCTGGGAATCTTCCAGAGCGCGCAATGCCCGGGATTGGCTGGCAGCAAAACCCACGTCATAACTGTTGAGCCCGAGATGGCGCCAAAGGGCAGCATAGTTGTCGGGCTGTCGGCCGAGAAATAAAATGCGGTTGGACATGGGACGGACTGAACCCCTCCGGGAAACCCCAATTCTTATCAGGGCCTGGCGCTAGCGGCTCTTCGTCAAGGGAGCCAAGCGGAAGGACTGAAACAGATCGTGGGAAACCTGCGCAGGCGGATTATACAACAAAGGCGCCGGACGTGCAATCATGACAACATACCGATCCAAGATCATTGACCTTTGTTAGTCGTCGTAGTATAATCGATTGCCATGAGTGACCCAGAGAACCAAAACCATAGAGCTGACGCGCCTGGCGATTGGTCAAGCGGACAGCTTGTCTGTGTGGTTCTTCCGACTTACAACGAAGCTGACAATTTGCCAGCGATGGTCGCTGCACTCCTGGGACTTCCCGTTCCAAACCTTCATATCATCGTTGTCGATGATGCATCTCCCGATGGTACGGGCGACATTGCAGATCGCCTTGCTCGCCACCACGAAGGCCGAATCCACGTGCTGCACCGGACTGAGAAGCGGGGGCTTGGCCGCGCTTATGTGGCCGGCTTCAAACGAGCGCTTTCCCTGGGCGCCGAGTACATCGTGCAAATGGACGCCGATTTCTCCCATAGTCCGGAGGATGTCATTCGCCTGCTGGATGGCATCGTCGACGCCGATGTCGTCATCGGCTCGCGCTATGTGTCGGGCGGGGAGCTGGATGGTGACTGGAATTGGGGCCGCCGTTTCCTGAGTTGGTGGGCCAATGCAGTCTGGACCCAGTCGTTTCTGGGTTTGTCGGTGAGCGACTCCACGGCCGGGTTCAAATGCTGGCGGCGCCACACCCTGGCGGCTATCGACCTCGATCAAATCCGCTCCAACGGCTACGTTTTCCAGGTCGAAATGTGTTACGTGACCGAGCGCCTGGGTTTCCGCACGGTTGAAATCCCGATCTTCTTCGAAGACCGCCGGGTAGGCCAATCCAAAATGACCATGTCAGTCAAGTTTGAGGCGGCGTGGCGGGTATTTGATATCCGTTGGCGACACCGCAACCTGACGAAACAGGTGACGGACTCCCAGGCTGTACCGGTCAACCTACCACAATCGCCGCGAGAGACGGGATCTACCTGATGGATTGGCAATACGCGTTGATCTGCTCCCGCGATCATCTCCTCTTCGGAGGATACAAGATCGACCAGCCTGTTGCCCTGCTGGCCGGCAGGGTCTGGGGGTTGTAGAAAACCCGCTCCCATGAAACGAGACGCGTTTCGCCGCGGCGTCCTGGCTGCAGCGATTTTGCTGCTGGTTTCCCTTCTCTGGTTTGCACCCGTCGTATTGGGTGGCAAAACCCTGATCCCCGCCGAAAATCTCTACCAATTTCAACCCTGGCAATCCCTGGCAACCCAGGCGGGGGTGGGTGACCCCCAGAACGAGTTGGTCAACGATCTGTTGCTGGAGAACTTTGTCTGGAAGAGCTTTCTGCGACAGGCTATCGATCAGGGTGAACTTCCTCTTTGGAATCCCAATCTGTTCACTGGCCTTCCCTTTTTGGCAGCCGGTCAGCATTCCGCCCTCTATCCTCTCTCACTGATCTTCTATCTCCTGCCGCTGCCGATGGCTTACGGTGTTTTCACCTGGCTACAGCTGGCCATTGCTGGATTCGGCATGCTTTTGTTGGCTCGTTCCCTGCGACTGGGCTGGGCAGCAAGTCTGTTTGCCGGGTTTGCCTACGCCTTTAGCAGTTTCTTCGTCGTCAGTGTTGTGTTCACCATGATCATCGCGGCAGCGGCGTGGCTGCCATGGATACTTGCCGCGGTTGAGATGATCATCAGAAAACAGGAAGAGAAGGGGGACGCCGACTATTCTCCTGTTCCCTATGTGATCGCCGGCGCGGCGGCATTGGGTATCCAGGTTCTGGCCGGCCATCCAGAGATTAGCGTGCTGGTGTTGTTGACCACAGCTTTTTATGCTCTATGGCGTCTCATTCTGCTTTGGCGGCGCATCGGGAGTATTCGCCGGCCACTTCACCTGGCTGTCTGGCTTCTGGTGATGGTCCTGGCCGGCCTTGCCATCGGGAGTATCCAGCTGATTCCTCTGCTGGAACTGGTCACATCCAGTTTCCGCGAGGGTTCGGTCAGCTACGATCAGGTAGTGGGCTGGGCATGGCCGGTCCGGCAAGTGATCACCTTCCTCCTGCCGGACTTCTTTGGAAATCCAAGCCATCATGGTTGGTTCGATCCCGGGCTGCATCTCTATCGCGAGGCTGGCCCTAACGCCTTCGGTGAACCGGTTCGCGACGTGTTCTGGGGGGTCAAGAACTATGTCGAAGGTGGCAACTACCTGGGCATCATGACCTTGCTGCTGGCCCTGGTTGCGGTTGGCGGGGCACTGGCGTCAGCGATTCGCGGGGTGTCTAGCCGGAACCAGCCCACGGGATCGACAGCCAGCCAAGAGGTAGCCCCACCAGATTCCAGCCTGCCGGGCGGGGATACGCGACACATTTGGCTCTTCGCCGCTCTGGCGCTGCTGAGTCTGGCGTTTGCTTTCGGCACGCCACTCTACGCCCTTCTCTTCTACGGCGTACCAGGCTATAAACAACTGCATTCGGCTTTTCGCTGGGTGTTCCCCTATACCCTGGCTATGTCGGCATTGGCTGGCTATGGCATGCAAATGCTGCTGGACCGGCTGGCTGGCGCTGGCGAGTCGGGAACGCGTATTGCCCGGCTTGGCCGGGTGTTGGGTTTCGCCAGTATGGCCGTTGGAATCTTCGCGCTGCTGGCGGTGTTGGCAAGCCTCATCAGGCCGGAGCCGTTTGCGGCTATCGGACAACGGATCGTGGACTGGTCCGATCTGGCCCAGAGGGTTTTTGCGGGAGGCGAGGATTTCTGGGGCTACCAGTGGGGAAATTTGCTGCATTTCGGTGTCTTCTCGACGCTGGCGGGTTTGTGGTTGATCTTCGCGACCCGCTCGGTTGCATCGACAGGACGAAATCTCAGGCGCTGGCTGGCGCCGGCCGCCATGGCGATCTTGATGGTCGACCTGTTTCTGGTACTTGGTGGATTCAACCCCGCCTCTGATCCGGAGCTTCTTGAAAGGACGCCGCCCAGCGTGGCCTTCCTTCAGCAGGATGATGATCTCTGGCGGTTGAGCTCGTTTGAAGGCGAGGGAACGAGCAAAACCTTCAATGCCAATACACCCTGGATGAGCGGGCTGCAGGATATCCGTGGATACGACTCCATCATCTCCAAACAGTATGTCGATTACATGGAGTCCATCGAGCCTCAGGGTCAACTGCTTTACAACCGCATCTCTCCCTTTTACGATCCGGCCAGCCTGGATGATCCGCTGACAGACCTGTTGGGCGTAAAATACATCATGACGGAGCTGCCGTTGGAGCTGCCTGCTGAAAGCGGATGGGCCGTGGTGTACGACGACGAAGTTCGCATTCTCGAAAACAGGGATGTCTTCCCCCGCGCCTTCGTGGCGGCGGGCGTCGAACTGGCGCAGGCGGACGACGTGCTGAGGGCCATGCGCGGTGTGGATCTTCGCGAGGTCGTCGTGCTGGAGGAGGCGCCACCGGTCCCGGTGCCGGCAACAGGTGCACCCCTGCTGGCATCGGGTTTCAGCCGGCCGCCGGCTGACTATGACGGTCGCATGCCCGCCGGTGAGCTGCCTGCGCCAGCCTCTCCGCAGCTGCGTACAGCGACGGTAAGCAGGTATGGCACGCGTGAAGTTTTCGTCGACCTGAACCTGGATGATCGGGGTTGGCTGGTATTGACCGATGCCTGGTTCCCCGGTTGGAAGGCCTTTCTGCGTCCCTTTGGCGTGGTCGGGGAGGGCGTGGATGCTGAGGGCAATCCGCTGGAAACTGAGCTACCCATTTTTCGGGCAGATGGCAATTTCCGGGCGGTGTATCTGCCACAGGCGGGTCAATGGACCGTAAGATTCGTCTATTCCCCCCGATCGGTGCAACTGGGCATCTATGTCACCTTCCTGGCACTCGTGAGTCTGCTCCTGTTGGGAGGCGCCTGGGCCTGGGGAAGGTTCTACCGGGAAACGGAGGATGAGCACTCCGAGGTCCGGAGGGTTGCCAAAAACAGCACGGTTCTGATGGCGCTTTCTCTGTTGAATCGGGCCATTGATTTCGTTTTCGCCATGCTGCGATTGCGTGTGCTGGGCCCTGCCGGCGAGGGCAGTTACGCCTTCACCATCGCCATCTATGGCTTCTTCGAAATCCTGGTCCGGTTCGGGCTTGGCACCCTGTTGACAAGAGATGTCGCTCAGGAGAAGGACCAGGCCGGGCGCTACCTGGTGAACGTGTTGACGCTGCGCTTAGGCCTGTGGGTATTGGCGCTGCCCCTGGTGGGTTTGGTCATGGCCATCTATGCGGCGAGTGGAAGTCTGACCACACAGGAAGCGCAGGCCATCGGCCTCTTCACCATCGCCCTTTTCTTCGCCACCCTCTCCGACAGCTTTACGGCGGTTTTCACCGCCTACGAAAAGATGGAATATCCGGCGGCCATCGCCAGCGCCATGACGGTAGCCAAGGTGGGCCTGGGCGCCCTGGTGCTGCTACCTCCCTTCAGCTGGGGATTCGTCGGTCTGGCTGGCGTCAGCGTGGTCACCAATATCATTCAGAGCATCTGGCTGGGGATAGCGCTCCGGCGCCATGTACCCATGCATTACTCCAGGGCCGATTTTGCCGTTCAGCGGGTGATGTTGAGGGAATCGTATCCACTGATGCTGAATCACCTCCTGGCCAGCGTCTTTTGGCGGATCGATCTCTGGATCTTGCGGCCGTTGGCAGGGGCAGCGTCCGTCGGGATCTATTCGGCGGCTGTCAAATATCTCGATGGCATCAATGTGATTCCCAGCTATTTTACCCTGGCAATCTTTCCGCTGATGAGCCGTTATGCCAAGGATAGCCATGAGTCGTTGGTGCGGGCCTACCAGTTGGCAATTCGTCTGTTGGTCATGATCGCGTTGCCGATCGCCGTGGTCGTGACCGTACTTGCCACGCCGTTGATCAGGATTCTTGGCGGTGCCGCCTACCTGCCCGATTCCGCGATTGCCCTGCGAATCCTCATCTGGTCGATCCCTGTCGGTTTTGTCAACAGTGTCACACAATACGTGCTGATCGCCGTGGGGCAGCAACGGTTTCTGACAAAGGCCTTTTTCGTGGGTGTTGCTTTCAATACGTCGTTGAATCTATTGCTGATCCCGCGGTATGGGTACCAGGCTGCCGCAGTAGTGACCATTTTCAGCGAATTCAGTCTTCTGATCCCATTCTATCTTGCCGTAAGGCGCCATGTCGCAACGTTGCCCTGGGTAGATTTGATTTGGCGCCAGGTCGTTGCCGCCGTTGTGATGGGTGGCGTGGCCTTCGTTCTTATGGACCGTTCTCCGTGGGTGGCCGCAGGTGCTGGCACCGTTGTTTATGTCCTTGTCCTGCTGGCACTGGGCACTTTTCGAGATCCCGACATGGCGCGCGTCTGGCAAGCCTTTCCTGGCCGTCGCCGGGCGACAGCCATCGATACAGGAGAAGGTGAGTAGCGATGAAACTTCAGGATCTTCTCAATACCGCAGGAGCCCTGCGGTTTGGCTTGTGGTTAGGGCGCGTCATACCCCTGCGCCTTGGGTTGGCTCTATCCGATCTGATCACAGGTTTCTTTGTGCGTCGAAGCGACTCCCCTTTGCTGAAGACGGTCAGCGGAAATCTTCGTGTCGTGCTCGGCCCTGACGTTCCGGAGGAGCAGGTTATGCGCACGACAGGAGCTGTGTTCCGCAACGCGGGCCGGATGTATTTCAACTTCTTTCATTCAGTAGGCAAAGGTACGGAGTCGGTGGTCGACCAGGTAACTTTCAGCTCACAGACCAATTATCATCTCTGGGAAAGGGCAGAGGCAGGCCAGGGAGCAGTGGTAGTTGGGGCTCATCTGGGCCCCTTTGATATGGCGGCAGTGGCCCTGTCACAAATGGATATTCCTGTCAAGGTGTTGGCCTGGGCAGATCCGACCAGAGGGTATCAAGTGCAGAACGAACTCAGGTCGATCGCCAAGGTGCAGTGGATGACCATTGGCACGAAGGCGTTGCGTGACGCCATCCGCCTGTTGCGCAATGGCGGCTTCGCTATGACGGCGGTCGATCGTCCAGTGTCGATCGACCGCGAGGAACAGCTGCTCTTTTTTGGCCGCCCAACCGGAATGCCCGTCGGCCACGTGCGTCTGGCTTTGCAGACGAACGTCCCCGTACTCGTTGTGGCCGCCGAGTATTTTCCCGACCGTAACCATGTCATGGTACACATTGTGAAACGGGTGGACATGGAGCATACCGGCGACAAGCGGGAAGATATTCGGCGCAATGCGCAGCGCATTTTAACAATCATCGAAAGCCTGATCATAGCTCGTCCCGAACAATGGATGATGTATTTCCCCGTTTGGGAGGATGTTGCTGACTAGGGGATGGGGGGACGCGGGGACGCGGGGGATATCCGATGTCAATATGTCACGAACCATATCTTGACATGGCGACATATTGACATAATGGTACCAGAGAAAAAAACGACCTTCCGAACACGAGGGGATTTGGGCAGGAGGACGGGGTTGTGGGAGTGGATCAGAGATAGCCCAGTTGTTTGGCCGCCAGGAGCAGCTCATCCCGAAACGCGGGATGAGCAATAGTGATCAGCTCCAGCGCCCGCTGTCGGATCGTCTTGCCATGCAGAGACGCCACACCATATTCTGTGACCACATGATGCACATCATTGCGGCTGGTGACGACACCGGCGCCCTCGGCAAGCATGGGCACGATCCGGCTGACCGAATCACCCTTGGCAGTCGACAGAAAAGCAATAATGGGCAAGCCGCCCTTGGAGCGAGCGGCGCCCCTGATGAAGTCCACCTGTCCGCCGACCCCGCTATAGAGACGTGGACCGATGGAGTCTGCACATACCTGGCCTGTCAGGTCGACTTGAAGGGCAGAGTTTATCGACACCATTCGCTCGTTTTGGGCAATATTGAATGGGTCGTTGACGTAATCGCTGGGGTGCAGCTCGATGATAGGGTTATTGTCCACAAATTCATAGAGCCGCGCCGTGCCGAAACAAAAACCGGCGATGATTTTTCCGGGGTGAAAGGTCTTCTGAGAACAGGTGATCACACCGGTTTCGACCATATCGATCACGCCATCGGAGAAGAGCTCCGTGTGAACCCCCAGATCGCGATGATCGCCAAGGTTATTCAGCACGGCATCGGGAATGCTGCCGAGCCCCATCTGCAGAGTAGCGCCGTTGGGAATCATCTCGGCGATATATTGGCCGATACGCAGATGCAGTTCCGAACTGCCTCCCTGGGGTGCTTCGGGAAGGGGTCGATCGACTTCGACAATGGCATCCAGCCGACTGACGTGAATAAAGGAATCGCCCAGCGTCCGCGGCATTTTTCCATTGACCTCGGCGATAACAATTCGGGCGGCCTCGGCGGCCGGCTTGGTCGTACCAACCTCGACACCAAAGCTACAGAAACCATGTTCATCCGGCACTGAGACAGATATCAGAGCCACATCCAGAGGCAGGGTGCCGCCGGCCCGGAAGAGGTCAGGGATATCGGAAAGGAAGACGGGGGTGTAATCCGCCCTCCCTTCCTGAACTGCCTGGCGAACGTTGCCGCCGATGAAGAGCGCATTGTGGCGGTAGGAACTCTGAAGTTCCGGCGCTACATAGGGCGCATCGGCGAAGGTCAGGATGTGGGTGATTTCCACATCCCGCAGGTGTGGGGCAGCACCTTTCAACCCACCCACCAACCCAATGGGAACGCCGGCGCCACCCCCGATATAGATGCGGTCCCCCGACTTGGTGAGAGCCAGTGCGCCCTCGACGTCCAAAACCTTGCGCCTGTAGATGGCCTCCCAGTTCATCGAGGGACTCCGTCGCGAAGGTCGATTTCGAGTTCCCGCCCCAGCGCGTCGGCCAATCCCGGGCTTGAGATTTGACCTCGATAGACGCTAACCCCGCGGCGCAAGCTGTGCACAGTTTCCAGCGCACCCTCGAGGCCCAATTCGCCGATGGCCTGTAGATAGGGCAACGCTGTGTTGGTCAGGGCGTGGCTGGCTGTGCGGGCTACCGCAGAGGTGATGTTGGGCACGCAGTGGTGGATAACCTGCTCGGCTACAAAAGTCGGGTCGCGCAGGGTAGTTGGGCGGCTTGTTTCGACACAACCGCCCTGGTCGATGGAAAAGTCGATAATCACCGCACCGGGGCGCATTTTTCTGACCGCATCCCGGCGAATCAGTGCAGGCGTTCGTTTCCCGGGCACCAAAATGGCGCCCACCAGGACGTCGACGAAGCCGGCGATCCGGTTAAGGTTGAACTCATTGGCGATCATGGTGGTGACTGTGCCACCATAGCTGTCATCGACCATGCGAAGCTTGTTCACGTCCCTGTCGAGCACAATCACCTGGGCTCCCAATCCAACGAACGCCCGGGCCGCGCTCTGTCCCAGGGTGCCACCACCGACGATGGCTACGATGGCCCTGGCGACGCCAGGAATGCCACTGAGAAGAATCCCTCGTCCGCCTTCCGTGGTGGTCAACAGCTGACCAGCGATGACAGGCGCCAGGCGACCTGCCACTTCGCTCATGGGGATGAGTACGGGCAGGCTGCCGTCATTGTCCTGAATGGTTTCATAGGAGATGGCGGTGATCGACTTCTCAGAGAGATCTGCCAGTAGATCGGAAGATGCTACTGGCAGATGAAAGAATGAGAAAATGCTCTGCCCGGGTCTAAACAGCTGGTGTTCCTGGGCCATCGGGCGAGCGATGGAAAGTACTACGTTGGCGCGACCATAAGCCTCGGCAGCCGTGTAGACGATCCGGGCACCTGCCCTTCGATAATGTTCGTCACTGAAACCAGCTCCTGCGCCGGCATTGCGTTCAACGTGGACCGTGTGCCCGGCCTGAACCAGGCTCAGAACGCCGGCAGGCGTCAGGCCAGCGCGGCTCTCAAGGTCGCGAACTTCTTTGGGAACTCCGAACTCCATTGGTCGACTCGCTCCATTAGTTGACTACGGAAGGTTGAATATTTTCGCCACAGAGGAAGGCATGGATATTGTCGGCGGCGGTGTGTCCCGCAGCAATGGCTGTGACGACCAGATCGGGACCGTGCACGTTGTCCCCACCGGCGAACACTCCCTCGCGGCTCGTTGCACCCGTCTCGTCATCGATCACGATCAAGCCCCATTTGTGGGTGGCAAGATCCCTGGTCGTTTCGCCCATCAAGGGATCGGGCCAATAGCCAATGGCAAGGATCGCTGTATCGACATCCTGGATGAATTCTGAGCCCTCGATTGGCACCGGACGCCGCCGACCCGACGAGTCAGGCTCCCCAAGTTCCATCTTGATGATCTTCATGGCTTCGACGTGGCCATTTTCATCCCCGATGAACTCCACTGGAGCCCGAAGATAATCGATCTGGAGGCCTTCCTCCACGGAGATGGCTCGCTCTTTGGCATTGCCGGGCATTTCGGCCTCGGTGCGGCGGTAGACGATAGTCACCTCTTCGGCGCCCAGGCGAATCGACGATCGGCCGCAGTCCACGGCTGTATCGCCACCACCGATGATGGCAACGCGCTTGCCGACGGCCGGTTTCTCTTTCTGACCCAGGGGCAGGTATTGTCGCGGCACATTGGCTCGCACCAGAAACTCCGTGGCCGAGTAGATGCCGTCCAGATTGTCTCCCGGGATGTCCATGGTCGCCTCGACGCCTGCCCCTGTGCCTAAAAAGACGGCGTCGTACTCTTGCGCCAGGTCATCCACGGTGACGGCATCGCCGATGCGGAAGTTGGTGATGAAGTGAACCCCGGCATCTTCCAGATCCTTGATCTTGTACATCACGACGTGCTTATCGAGCTTGAAGCTGGGAATGCCGTAGACCAGCACGCCTCCAGGCACGGGCCACGCCTCGTAGACAGTAACGTTGTGCCCCAGTTTCACCAGATCCTCCGCGACGGTAATGCCGGCCGGCCCTGAGCCTACGACGGCTACACGTTTTCCCGTCTTGGTTTCAGGTACCTCTATTGCCAACTCGCCGGCTTGACGGGCCCGGTCAGTGACAAAGGCCTCCAGCTTGCCGATGGAAAGGGAGCCGTGCCAGCGACCCATGACGCATCCGTACTGGCAAAGGTTGGGACAGACGCGGCCACAAACCTCGGGCAGCGGACTGGTGGCAGCAAAGACCTTTGCCGCGCCGATAAAATCTCCCTCGCTGGCAAGCCACAGCGCCTGGGGCACATCGTTTCCTGCAGGGCAGCGGGTGACGCAGGGTTGGGGGGCGGGGCATTGCATGCAGCGAGAAGACTCCAGCTGGGCTGATTCGGCATCGAAACCCACCAGCGCCTCCGCGAAATCCATGATCCTTTCTTCGACCGGACGCATGTCGTAATCGACTGCAAGGGTGTGCACTCTGTCCCTGCGGTCGATTTCCCTATTGAGTGTATCCGTCGACATTGGAATCCTCCTGAGTGTTCGTTGGCACTTCTCTGTGCCGCATATTATGGGTTCTTCGTGATCGGATTGCAAATTTGCCAGAGGCCTGGTGTCTACTTGGCCAGAAGGCCGGGCGACTTGCCTCTACATCAACTTCCTGAACGATACCAGAGACCAACAATATTTGTACTATTCGCGTTTTATATTTCACAAGACATATTAACACAACTTGGCGATTTTGAAAATAATTGGAGACGCCATCGGGATCATGCCAGTTCCACCCGCACTGCGCAGACCTTGAATTCGGGAATCTTGGCCTGGGGATCGATGACCGGGTTGGTCAGGAAATTTGCCGCCGACTCTGCAAAATGAAACGTTGCAAAGATCAGTCCTGGCTCGACCCGATCAGTTACCTGGGCTTTGGCAACTATCTCGCCTCGACGGGAGGCAACCTTCATTAAGTCACCATTGCCGATCCGGGCATGGGCCGCATCCCTGGGATGGATCTCTACCAGGGCTTCGGGATACATAGCTTCCAGACCTCTGGCTCGATGGGTCATTTCTCCACCGTGCCAGTGATAGAGCACCCGTCCCGTTGTGAGCATGAGCGGGTACGCTTCGTCGGGAAGCTCGGCCGGTGGCAGATGGTCGGCTGCGGCAAAGTATCCCAGGCCCCGGCTGAAGGTACCGACGTGCAGGATGGGGGTCCCGGGATGGCGCCGGTCAAAGATAGGCCAGTGCAACTGTTCTCCCCCTTCCAGCCGGGCGTAGGTCACACCGGCATAGATGGGAGTGAGGTGATTGATTTCATCCATAGCATCGGCCGGACCTGCATATTCCCAGTCCGCCCACAGGGCATCCGGATCGGGTTCGACGGCGCCCATGGCAAGCATTCTTTTGGCAAGCTGGGTGATGATCCATGAGTCGGTCTGGGCTTCGCCCGGCGGCGAGATTGCCCGTCGAACGCGCTGAATGCGACGCTCGGTATTGGTGAAGGTTCCTTCCTTCTCGGCAAAGCTGGCCGCAGGCAATATGACGTCGGCGAATTGCCCCGTCTCCGTGAAGAAAAGGTCCTGCACGACGATGAACTCGGTCTTCTGGAGGGTATGGCGCACGTGATTCAGGTCGGGATCGCTGACCATGGGATTCTCGCCGATCACGTAGAGGCAGCGAACCTTACCCTGCTCGGCAGCGTCCAACATCTCGGTGACGGTCAATCCGACCTTATCGTCCAGCGGCACGCCCCATGCCTGTTCAAATTTCTCCCGCACGGCTGGATCAGTCACTTTTTGATAACCAGCATGGACATTGGGCAGGCCGCCCATGTCGCAGGCACCCTGCACGTTGTTCTGGCCGCGCAAGGGGTTTACCCCGCTACCGGGCTTTCCCATGTTTCCCAACAACATCTGCAGGTTGGCGCAGCTCATAACGTTGGCTACACCCACCGTATGTTGGGTGATTCCCATGGCGTAGAGCAGTGCGCCGGGGCGATTCTCCGCCATCATGCGGGCGGCCAACTCGATGTCGGCCGCGGCTACGCCGGTGATCTCACTTGCCACTTCCGGCGAATATCTGTCGACAACCGCCTTCAGATCATCGAAGTTCTCGGTGCGGGTTTCGATGAATTCGTTGTCCTGCCAGCCTTCTCGCAGGATGACGTGCATCAACCCGTTGAGCAAGGCGATGTCGGTACCTGGTTTGTTGCGGAGGTGGAGGTCAGCATAGTTGGTGATGTCGATTCGTCGCGGGTCGGCGACGATCAGTCTGGCGCCACGGTGTCGCTGCGCGCGCCGGATCTTGCCACCGATCACCGGGTGGTTCTCCGTGGTGTTGCTGCCGATGATAAAAATGCACTGGCTATCCTCGACAATATCCTGAATGGAGTTCGTCATGGCGCCACTGCCAAAACTTGTCACCAGACCGGTGACGGTGGCGCTGTGTCAGAGACGGGCGCAGTGATCGATGCTGTTGGTTGCCAACATCTGCCGGGTGAATTTTGCGAACAGGAAATTCTCCTCGCTGGTGCATTTGGCGGAGGCCAACACTGCAAAGGCATCACCACCGTAGTCCTTTTTCTCCTGTACGAACTTCTGTGCCACCACCGCCAGTGCGGTGTCCCAATCGGTCTCGACGAGGGTCTCTGGCGGCGCGACGTCAACAGGCTGTTGCGATGGGCTGGTTTGTTCGTCGCTGCCATTTCTGCGCGTTCTGTTCCTTCCCCGCCGCAGTGTCAGAAGGTCACCGGCGATCCGCCACTCGCCGGCATCGATCTTCTCCTGTATGCCGCTGAGCCATTTCGCCCGTACCAGGGGGCGCTTCAACCGGTCCTCATGGTGGACATAATCGAAGCCGTAACGGCCCTTCACGCAAAGAGCCATTCCGTTGACCGGAGCGGCCTGGCTGCTGGTCACCCGAACAATCTGGTTGTTACGCACATTGAGGTCGAAGTTGCAGCCGACGCCACAGTAGGAGCAGGTGGTTCGAACCTTGGTCACCTGATTTGATCGGCCGGTGCCCAGGCTCATCTTGTCGGTCAGGGCGCCGACCGGACAGAATGCCACACATTGACCGCAGCTCTCACAGTTGGCATCCAGGAGGAACTGATCGGCGCCCGCCACCAGTTTTGTCTGAAAGCCCCGGTAAGCAAAGCTCAAGACATCCCGGTTTTGGATTTCGCTGCAGGCCCGGATACAGCGGCCGCAGAGAATGCACTTATTCAGGTCGATAGCGATAAAGGGATTTGGGTCCGGGTCGATGGGATAGTCGTGGGCGTCCCCGTACTTAGTTGGCCACGCCACACTGTAGTCGTAGACAAGATCCTGCAACTCGCAGTCACCGGCCACCTCACAGGTCATACATTCGTTGGGATGGTCGCTGAGCAGCATTTCGAGCACGAATTTGCGCGTTTCGATGGCCTCGGGGCTCATGGTGTCCACCACCATGCCCTCCATGGCAGGCGCCGTGCAGGCTGTCTGTAGCACCCGCGCCCCCTTCACCGACACCACACACATCCGGCACGCGCCGACATTGACGAGGTCGGGATGATGGCAGAGCGTTGGAATGTCGATACCGGCCAGGCAGGCAGCCTGGAGGATTGTGCTACCATCCGGGGTTGTTACATTTCTTTCGTTGATGATAAGGTTGACCGACATAGGCTTATCCTAACATACCAGGGTAGTCGCCGTGGCGACAGCGAGTCGTCGATTCACCGATAACCGTCTCAGCGGGGCGAAGTGATCAGGACGGCATCGAAATTGCAGACTTCGGCACAGAGACCGCAGCGTTCGCACAGGTCAGGATCGATGACGTGAGGCTCCTTTTTATTGCCGGTAATGGCGTTGCTGGCACAGTTGCGCGCGCAAACCATGCAGCCAGTGCAGAGTTCAGCCACGATGGTGAAGTTGATCAGGGCGGTGCACTTGCCGGCCGGGCAGCGCCGGTCCTCGATATGGGCCCGGTACTCAGCTTCGAAGTGCTGGAGTGTTGAGATCACCGGTTGGGGTGCCAATTGGCCCAGGGCACAGAGAGAACCTCGCTGCATGCCTTCGGCCAGCCAGCGGATTTCCTCCAGATCGGATTGCTTTCCTTCACCTTCGGTGATGCGCTCGAGTATCTCCAGCATACGGATGCTGCCGATACGGCATGGTGGACATTTCCCGCAGCTCTCGTCGCAGGTGAAACGCATGAAGAACTTGGCGAACTCGACCATGCAGGTCGTCTCGTCGGCGATGACCATGCCGCCCGAACCCATGACCGCACCGGCTTTTTGCAGCGAGTCGAAATCCACCGGGATGTCGAGATAGGCTTCGGGCAGGCATCCACCCAGGGGCCCACCCGTCTGGATCGCCTTGAATTGCCTGTTGTTGGGAATGCCGCCCCCCACATCGTAGATGATCTCCCGCAGGGTAATGCCCATGGGTACTTCGATCAACCCAGTGCGGTTGACCATCCCGGTCAGCGCGAAGACAGCGGTGCCTGGACTGCTCTCCGTGCCCAGACTCTTGAACCACTCGGCGCCATTCATGATCACCCGTGGCACATAGGCATAGGTCTTGACATTGTTGACATTGCTGGGTTGATCCCAGAGGCCGGCGACCGCAGGGTAAGGAGGCCGTGGGCGCGGTTGGCCCCGCTCTCCTTCGATCGATGCCATCAGCGCGGTCTCCTCGCCACAGACGAAGGCGCCGGCACCCTCCTTGATGATGATATCGTAGGAAAAGCCCGAGCCCAGGATATCCTCACCCAGGAGACCGTGCTGCCGAGCCTGGTCCAAGGCAATCCCGAGCCGCTGGATGGCAAGGGGATACTCGGCGCGGCAATAGAGATAGCCGCTTTGGGCGCCGATCGCGTAGCCTGCGATGATCATACCCTCGATCACAGAGTGAGGATCGCCTTCCAGGACGGATCGATCCATGAAAGCGCCGGGGTCACCCTCGTCGGCGTTGCAGATCACATATTTTGGCCAGTCTTGCGTCTTGCGGGCGAAGCCCCATTTGACCCCGGCCGGAAAGCCGGCGCCGCCGCGCCCGCGTAACCTGGCCGCGGTGACTTCATCGATCACCTGCTCAGGCGTCATTTCGGACAAAACCTTGTCCAGCGCTGCATAGCCATCCCGCGCCAGATAGTGGTCGATGTTTTCCGGATCAATGACTCCGCAGTTGCCAAGTAGAATGCGCTGTTGTTTGCGGTAGAACCCGATCTCGTGCCACTTTTCGATCCTATCCGCGCTGCCAGGATCCTTGTAGAGGAGCTTTTCCACCGGCTCTCCACCCACGAGGTGACTTTCGACAATGCTCTTCACCTGCCGCGGACTGACCCGGGTGTAAAAGGTCTCATCCGGGTAGACGACCATGATTGGTCCCTGTTCACAAAAACCAAAACACCCTGTTCGCCGGACCTCGATCTCTTCATCGAGGCCCTGGCTTTTCAATTCTTCGACCAATGCGTCACCAACTTCGGGGCTGGCTGACGAGGTGCAGCCCGTGCCCATGCAAATAGCGATCCAGCGGTGGTCGGGATCGGTATTTGCTGACAATCGGTTTTTTGATAGTTTTAGGGTATCGAGTATGGCCATAGTGGCAGCCCATTCCTTCCTATTGGTGATCGTCCTGAGCTGCGGCGATCTGTTTCTTGACCCGCCGGACCAGCATTTCGGGTCGCATGCGTCCCATCACCTGTTCGTTCAATACCGTAACCGGCGCCAACGCACAGGATCCGAGACAGTAGACAATCTCTACCGTTAACTCACCGTCGTCGGTAGTCTCTCCTGCAGCAACCTCCATGCCATCCTCCAAGGCTGTTAGTAGCATCGGCGTTCCTTTTACATGGCAGGCGGTGCCGTCACAGATTTTGAGGATGTGGCGTCCACGCCGTTCCAGGTAGAACTGGGCGTAGAAGGTGGTAACACCAAAGACCTTGCTTATTGAAAGGTCCAACGTATCTGCGATCGATGCCAGGACTTCAGGTGGAAGATATCCGTAGACTTCCTGGGCGGCCTGAAGGATCGGTATCAGGGTGCCTGGTTGAGTTCTGTACTTTTCAAAGATGGGTTCCATCAATGTGAGATCAACGCTTTCCACGATTTTAGCAGCCTCAGGAGTGCTGTCGACTGTGCTCATTTTGCACTCTCCGCATGGTAAATAGAAGGATAATGATATCGGAACTATCCCCAGGACGCGGGGATTCATTTGACAGCGTAACACCTTTTTCAGGTCCTAACAATGACCCACGTCATATTTAGAGCACGAAAACGGACCAATTTTCGGGATTCGCCACAAGTTGCGGGTTGCTTTGATACGAGGGTTTGGCGATTATTCTCAGGTCTGTTACAATTTAGTTTGTTGTTCGGTACTCCTTCGGCAAGAGGCAAGCCATGTTACTGCCAACCGTAGCAGACATCGCTCTGTTGATATTGATTATTCACGGCCTTATCTTACTCGCCGTGCCTATAGTGCTTTTCTATTTTCTGGCCCGCGGCATGATCGTGGTCAACCAGAAGACGAGGGAAGTCATACCATTGGTGCAGGATTATTCCCGCCAAATGGCCGATTCTGCCGATAACATAAGTGAAAAGATCACCAGCCCAATCATCAAGGTTGACCAGACGGTTTCCCGGTTTCGCGGCAGTTTGGATCGGGCGGCTGAGCCCTTGAGAGGGAACAAGGAGGAGGAAGCCATGGCGGAGAGCAATCTGGGCCAGGCGGAGCCTTCCACAAGCGAGGTAAGTTAAGCATGACAATCCAGCAGACTCAAGCTGATGACAACGATAGCATGATCAAGGGTATCCTGATAGGTGCACTTGCGGGCGCTGCACTTGGGGCAGCGGTCGGGTGGGCCTATTCCAGCGCTATGGGCGAGGCCGAGGAGCAGAGTCTTGCTCTGAATCCAGGTGATTACTTCAAGCTGGGCATTGCCTTGCTCACGGTAGCGCGTCAGGTTGGCGATGTGACCCGGCGGGTTTGAGAATCGCAAGCGGGCTATGGTTCAGGGCAGGATCGAGAACAGTGGACGTGAACCTGGCCCTAACTCGGCATTCAGGCAATCAATACTCTTGTAGACACTCATCATAGAGGAGACCTCCTGTGAGCAATGAAGCCAAAGTAGACCACCTCGTCGCAGTTGTCGGCGCGGGACCTGCAGGTATCTATGCCGCCAAGGAGCTAAGCGACCAGGGGGTGCACGTGGCCCTCATAAATCGTGACATCAAACCTGGGGGATTGGCGGAATATGGCATCTATCCCAGCAAGGTTAAGATGAAGCAGGCATTGCGCAAGCACTTCTGGGAGATCCTGAAATCTCCACTGATCCGCTATTACGGCAATGTGGCCGTTGGCCTGAATGGGGATCTGGGGCTGGATGATCTGCGGGCGATGGGATTCCAGGCAATTCTTGTGACCGTCGGCGCCCAGGGAACCAAATGGCTCGGCCTGCCGGGGGAAGATCTTTCGGGTGTCTTCCATGCCAAGACTCTAGTTTATCACTACAATAGTTTGCCACCCTATAGCCAGCAAGAGTTTGACATCGGAGAGCGTGCGGCCCTGATCGGGGTTGGCAACGTGATGGTTGATATCGCCCGCTGGTTGATTCGGGAAAGAAAGATCGAAAGGGTGACAGCCGTGGCTCGACGGGGGCCGGTCGAGGTGAAATTCACTAGAAAGGAATTCCAGACCATTATCCAGAACATGGATATGGACGCGTTCGACCAGGAGATCAAGCGTGTATCGGATCGAATGCTGGCCGTTGGACAGGACCCGGAGGAGGCCAGGGCAGAGATCCTCAAGGCGCTTCCCAGGAGTGCCGAACCGGTATCGAATAGCGAATTCTATCTTCAATTCATGAGCTCGCCAATTCGCATCATCGGGGATGATCAGGGACAGGTCATCGGCCTGGAGATGCAGGACACGGAACTGATTCTGCGCGGTGATCGGACTTCGGCGCGAGGATTGGAGTCGTCCCGCACTCTCGATGTGGATACGGTGATCTTTTGCATCGGCGATCGGGTGGATGCGGAACTGGGCCTGCCTGTGGAGTGGAATGAGTACGTAAAAAACCCTGATCCTCGTTTCCCCGTGAACGGTATTTCCTACGAGGCGTTCAACCCGTTGACCGGCCAAACAATCGAGGACGTCTTTCTGGCGGGCTGGGCCCGGGAAGCCAGCAGTGGTCTGGTGGGCACCGCCCGCAAGGATGGAACGGCCGGCGCGCAGGCGGTTCTGCGATACCTTGAGACCCTGGACGGGGTCGAGATGACCGATATCGAGGCATTCAAGGAAGCCATGGACCGGCTGGACAAACCGGTGGTTTCAGTGGAGAAGTACAATCGTCTTCAGTGGTACGAGTGGGCCATGGCCGATCGGCAGGGGGACGCGGATTTCAAATTCTCCTCCAACGAGGAAATGCTGGAAGTCATGAAACTGACGCTGGAAAGAGAGCCGGTTGCTTGACCGGTTGTCTGAGATGGTTATCGGGGGCAGCAGGGGCTCTGCCGTAACTGGGCCGGTGGTACAGTGTTAATGACTGAGAGCACTGACATCGCTGTTGTCGGGTACTCTCGAATTGAAAATCAATCAAAGCGAAGAAATCTCAACCTAAGGAGAGAGGTATGGCACGGGAAGGTGAATTGAAGGGATGCTGGGCGTTGATTCTTGGCGCCTCAAGTGGTTTCGGGCGGGCGACCGCGCTGGAACTGGCCAGTCGGGGTATGAACATTTTCGGCGTTCACCTGGACCTCAAAGCTACTCTGCCAATGGCAGACCAGGTCGTGGCGGATATTGAGGAGATGGGGCAGCAAGCCCTCTTCTTCAATTCCAACGCCGCAGATGCCCGCAAGCGCAGCCGGGTGCTGGATAAGATCCAAGCGACACTGGAGGCTAACGGTGGGCCTCAGACAATCCATTTGCTTATGCACTCGCTGGCTTTTGGCACTCTACTTCCCTTTATTGCCGACTCATCCGATGGAGCGATTTCAGAAGCGCAGATGGACATGACTTTGAACGTGATGGCTCATAGCCTGGTTTTCTGGACCCAGGATCTGGTTCGCCGGGGACTGATGGATCGTGGTAGTCGGGTTTTTTCGATGACCAGCGCCGGTTCGCACAGGGTGTTTCGAGATTACGGCGCTGTTTCCGCGGCCAAGGCTGCCCTGGAGTCACATACGCGGCAGCTGGCCGTGGAATTGGGACCAAAGGGAATCCTGGTTAACTGCATCAACGCCGGGGTTACCGATACCGCCGCCCTGCGCAGGATCCCCAGCCACAAGCGTATGCTGGAGTTGGCACTCGAGTTCAACCCTGGTGGGCGGATGACCACGGAGCAGGATGTGGCTGACACGATTGCCTCTCTTGCCGATCCGCGGATAGAGTGGATAAGTGGCTCTGTGATTTTTGTCGACGGCGGTGAGGATATTTCGAGCGGATGACGGGGAGGACACGGGGACGCGGTGGCAGGGCGACGGGGGGACAGGGCGACGCGGTGACCTTACCCCATGGTACGCCAATCTGGCTGGAGCGTCGTCGGTTGATTCCAAAGGGACGCTTGGCTAATTGTCAAATGAAAATGGCAGAGGACAATTGCCAAGGTGGCCTCCACAGGGCAGTTCAACCAGCAAAAAACCTGCGGTGGGCGAAGTCGAGCCTCTTGCAGTGAGCGAAGTCGGACTTGTTGTCGATACTGATTCCGTAAGCGCCTAAGGATATGGAAGAAAACGCTAATCTTGCTCCGGTACTTCTGGTCGTCGCGCTGGCATTTCTGGTGCCGTTGCTGCTTTCGCGTTTCAAACATCTGGGCATACCGGTCGTGGTGGGGGAAATCATCGCCGGCATGATTATCGGCAGCAGCGGGCTGAACCTGGTGCATGAGAGCGCCATGTTGGAGGTCCTTGCAGCGCTGGGATTCGCCTTTCTGATGTTTTTATCAGGACTGGAGATCGACTTTTCGCTGTTGCAGACCGCAAATCGTGATAGCGGCTCACCCTTCGCAAATCCGGTGGTGCCGGCGGTCATCATCCTCAGCCTGACCATTGCCATGTCCCTTGGCTTCGCTTTCGCTCTCACCGCCGCAGGTCTTGTCGAAAGCCCCTGGTTGCTGGCGCTGATCATGTCGACCACCTCGCTGGGGATCGTTTTGCCAGTGCTGAGAGAGAGGGGGCTATCGGGCGGGTTATACGGGCAAACGGTGCTTATTTCGGCCCTGGTTGCCGATTTTGTGACCATGGTCCTGATCACCGCGGTCGTGGCCCTGCTTTCGGGTGGGTTGACACTGGAAGTTCTGCTGGTCGGTGTTCTGCTGGTGGTGTTCGTCCTGGCGGCGCGCTTTGCCCCGCGGGTTACCAATTGGGAGCCGATACGCCGGGGCATTGACGAGATGGCTCACGCCACGGTACAGATCAAGGTACGGGGAGCATTGGCCGTCATGTTTACCTTCGTGGTGCTGTCCGACGTGCTGGGTGCGGAAGTGATCCTGGGTGCGTTTTTGGCCGGTGCCTTTCTGGCGCTCGTCTCAGGCCCGGATGACCCCGGTGATTGGGAGGTAAAACATAAACTCGACGCAATCGGATTCGGCTTTCTCATCCCCGTTTTTTTTATCATGGTTGGTGTGCGCTTCGATCTGCCGGCATTGCTCTCCTCTGCCTCTGCTCTGGTCCTCTTCCCGATATTGCTGCTGATTGCTTACCTGGTGAAGGTTGTGCCCTCCATGATACTGCGCCGTCATTATTCAACGCGGCAATCGGTTGCAGCCGGGTTTCTTCTGTCGTCACGGCTGTCTCTGATCATCGCTGCATCGGCTATCGGGTTACGACTTGGCCTTATCAGCGACGCCATCAACGCTGATATCGTTCTGGTGGCGATCGTCACCTCGACCCTGTCTCCCGCGATATTCAGCCGATTGATACCTGATTCAGAGGATGATGTCGGATTGGTCAAACCAACCTTCATCGTGGGTGCCGGCCGTGCAGGTGTGTTGTTGGGCCAGGCGTTGTCGCGCCATGGTGATCCCGTCATCTATGTTGACCACAACGAAACTCGATTGCGGCGTGCGCGACAGGCAGGGTTTGAGGCTGTACTGGCTGATGCTACCCAGGCATCAGAGTTAGCTCGGGTTGGGATTGAAAACGCCCGGGCCCTGGTGGTTGCAACCAGCGATGATGACTTCAACCTGAAAGTCAGTCAGATTGCCAGGAACACCTTTGGCTGCGAACACATTATCTCCTATCTGCAGGATACCACGAGGCTTCGGGAATTCGAGGCAGCCGGTGTGCGGGTCGTGAATCCAGTTTTGGCCAGCGCATCCATGATGGAGTCACTGGTTCGCTTTCCCGATGCCTATTTCCTGTTAACGGCTATGGATGATGACAAGGATGTTGTGGAGATCGAGCTACGCAATCCGAGGTGTGACGGCATTATGATCCGTGACATGAGATTGCCGGGCGATGTGCTGGTGCTGGCAATTCGGCGCCGCGGAGAGCTGTTCGTGCCCCACGGTGATAATCGCCTGATGAACGGCGATCACGTCACGCTGCTGGGCACTGGTGAAGCGGTGGAAGAGGCCGTTCACTTGCTGCAACAGAGTTCAGATGGCGCCGGCAGAAGTGCAACGAGTGACCCGGGTGCGCATTGAGTTGAAACAGATTTACGCCTGAGCGGTGCAGCCTGGCAGAAGCGATTTGCCAGGGCAAGAGGTTTGTATTATAATTCGTGCAGATGCAATAATATGCATCTGCACTTTCGTTTTTTATCGACCATCGGTGAAACCACTATGTCCTGTCTCGAACCTGTAATCGATCAATTGAGAGTCTCCGGCCACCGCCTGACGCCGCAGCGCGTTATGGTTCTCGATGCCATCTACCACGCGGGTGGTCATCTTACCACCGATGAGGTCTATGAGCGGGTGCAGACACATTCCCGATATGTCGATCGAACCACCATCTATCGCACCCTACAGTTTCTGAAGCAGAACGGCCTGATCGGTGAGTTTCGACTGGACGGCCAGCCGGTGCGATATGAAGCGATACGCTCCGGTGAGGAACACCATCATGCCGTGTGCGACGAGTGCGGGCAGGTGAGCGACATCGAACCAAATGTCCTGGAGGGATTGGCCGAAAAACTGCGAGAGGATTACGGTTTCCACGCCAGGCTCAGTCACATCACCATCCATGGTCTCTGCAGGACATGCGCAGCCAAAAAGCAGCGCTCTTGATATTGCCTTTTCTAAATGATGTCAAATTGTGAAGACTCCTCGGAGGTGTCGAAATGCTCTTCAGCAGTTACTCAGGTCCCTTGCCTAAGCCAGAAGCTTTGCACATTCCGGATGGTTTCCTCTCCGCCCCGGTGGCCGTTCTGGCCTGGTTGATTTCGGTTGCCTTCATCGTTGTGGCGGTGCGCATAAGCAGCCGCACACTGGATGAGCGGCAGGTACCCATGATGGGTGTGTTGGCCGCTTTTATTTTCGCAGCTCAGGCCTTCAACTTCCCCGTGGCGGGGGGTACCTCAGGCCACATGTTGGGCGGTGCGCTGGTAGCCATCCTGCTGGGCCCGTGGCCAGGGCTGTTGGTCATGACAGCGGTGATTGCGTTGCAGGCTCTGATTTTCCAGGATGGGGGCTTGCTGGCAATGGGCGCCAATATCCTCATCATGGGTATTCTAACCGTGTGGGTGGGCTATTTTACCTATCGCCTGCTGTCCCGGTTCAATGGTTATCTGGCTGCCTTTCTGGCAGGATGGCTTAGCGTGGAGGTTGCTGCCATAGTGACGGCCGCGCTGCTGGCGCTGAGTGGTACATCGGCGCTGGCTGTGGTGTTGCCGGCAATGGCTGGCGTGCATGCTTTTATTGGAATCGGCGAAGGGCTGATTACTGCCGCTGCGCTGGCCCTGGTCCAGAAGGCGCTGCCCGGTTTCTTCGACCACCGGTCATCCGGCGGTCGAACTGACACCGCCACCCTGTTTGCTGGCGGTGTCGTGCTGACGCTCATTGTGGGTATTCTGGCCGTGTTCTTTGCCTCGGGTAGCCCCGATGGGCTGGAATGGGTTGCCGAAGACCTGGGCTTCCTGGGGGCAGCGCAGGAGTCCCCTTTCCAGATCGCACCTGATTATGCTGTTCCAGGGATTTCCAGCGATATAGCTGCCAATCTCCTTGCGGTGGGTATTGGCATTCTGTTGCTATTTGCCGTTGGTTACACGGTTGCGCGATCGCTGCGCCGACGGCAGACGCAATCGGCGTAGGATACCCCAGGGGCAGCCTTTCCGTGCACATTCACATCCTCGACCAGCATATTGAGACCAATAGCATCGTTCACCGGCTTGACCCACGGGTCAAGCTTGT
Source organism: Chloroflexota bacterium (assembly GCA_034717495.1). NCBI lineage: Bacteria > Bacillati > Chloroflexota > Chloroflexota bacterium. Next base: position 55,542 of record JAYELL010000038.1, read on the forward strand.
ATCGGCGCTGGTTTTTATCCTCGCTTGCGCACTGACTCCAGATGGCGCGTGGTTGGCGTTTGCTGCACTGGGGGTGCTGTTGTTGGTTCTCATAATCATTTCCGACCTATCCATAATGACCCTGATGAAGCGCAGCATTGTTGCGCTTCCCTTTGCCCTGGCGGCTGTCACCGTGATGTTTACGATTCCGGGCGAAACCCTGGCGACGATTCCTCTGCCTTTTTCTGCGGGCAAGTATCAGCTTAGCATCAGCGACGCCGGACTGGTGCGTTTTGTGACGATCATGCTGAAGAGTTGGCTTTCTGTACTGATGGCATTATTGCTATCGGCGACCACCACCTTTCCGGATATCCTGCGAGCGATGCGGGGAATCGGCGTCCCCCGAGTCCTGGTATCGGTGATCGCCTTTATGTATCGCTACATCTTCGTGCTTGGGGATGAAGCGTTACGCCTGATGCGAGCCAGGGAGGCGAGAACGGCGACTGGATCAGATGGTCGCCGCAGCGGTGGCAATATCATCTGGCGGGCAAAGGTGGTTGGTGGCATGGCTGGTAGCCTTTTCGTGCGATCCCTCAGTCGCAGCGAGCGGGTATACCAGGCGATGGTGAGTCGCGGCTATACAGGTGAGATGCTCTGGTTGGAGAAGCCCCGGCTCCAGGGTTGGCATCTGGCAGTGGGAGGTCTTTTCATTGCCATTCTGGCCGCCATCGAAGCGCTGGCCTGGCTTTCGTGACGGTTCTGACAGTGTTCGATCGCAATGGCCAATACGATAGATATGGCACGCGAATGCCGATTGAGTGGAGGGATTCGACGACGAACTCATGACCAGTATCAACGGACATGAACCGGTCTTGCACGTTCATGATCTTTTCTACACCTATCCCGATGGCAGGAAGGCGCTGTACGGCGTAACCCTGCATGTGGACTATGGGGAGAAGGTGGCGCTTGTCGGGCCCAATGGTGCCGGCAAATCCACCCTGATGCTGCACTTCAACGGCATCCTCAAAGGCAAAAACGGGGTCGTTCGTGTTGATGGTATGGACCTGAAAAAAGAAAACCTGGGACAGATCAGGTCCCAGGTCGGACTTGTGTTTCAAAATCCAGACGACCAGTTGTTTTCCACTTCGGTCTTCGAAGATGTAGCTTTCGGGCCGCTGCACATGGGCTTGCAAGAGTCTGAGGTGCGTCGTCGTGTGCAAATGGCCCTGGATCAGGTGGGCATTCCCGAATTTGCGCCACGTATGCCTCATCATCTTAGCGTGGGCGAACGAAAGCGGGTAGCCATTGCCACGGTCCTGGCCATGGAACCGAAAATCCTGGTCCTTGACGAACCGACAGCCGGCCTGGATCCGCGCAGCCGGCGTAGCCTGATCAACCTGTTGCGCGAACTGGATGCCACGATGCTGGTGAGTACGCACGATATGCGTTTGGTGGATGAGCTTTTCGAACGCACGATCGTACTCGATGGAGGACGTGTGGTAGCGGACGGGCCGACTGGCGAGATCATGGCAGACGTGTCCCTGCTTGAGAACCATGGGCTGGAAGCGCCATAAGAATTAGGAGCTGATGTCACGCAGCTCTGCTGACCGAGGACGGCAGACCACCGACCGCTGTCAGCCAGGCATATTGTTACCTGCGTAACTCCAGTCAGGAGAAGGAATCGCTGTGGAGATCGAAGCGAAATACCGTATTTCCAACCCCGAGCTTTATGATATCCTATCCTCGACCGATTCACTGGCCGGTTTTGCCATCGAGGATGTGAAGATAAAAAAAGTCGAGGATCAATACTTCGACAGCGAAGATCTGGTATTCATGCGGGGAGGATTCTCCCTGCGTCTCCGTTCGTCGGGTGGCAGCAAGGTAGTCACCTTGAAATCGCTGGACCGCGGCGAGGGTGCCCTGTACAGCCGTCAGGAAGTCGAGACAACACTGGAACCGGGCACTGGTATGCAGATTGCCAATTGGCCGGAGGGTCCCGCGCGGGAGCTGGCAGGCCGACTGGCAGGGGGGAGGCCGCTGGAAGCGCTTTTTCGAATTCGGCAGCAACGGGTTGTGCGCAACCTCTGTCGCATCTCCGGCGGACAAGCGGTCATCGAACTGAGCCTGGACCAGGTTGAGCTTCAGGCGGCATCCGGATTGGGGCAGACGGGAGAAAATAGTTTCCTGGAGCTGGAAGCTGAGTTGTTGCCCGGTGGTCGTCTGGAGGAGCTTGAGGCGGTGGTTGAATTCCTGGAAGAGGTGCCTGGTCTGGTTGCCGAAAGCCGCTCCAAATTCGAGCAGGGCCTGGCTTTGGCACGGCCTGACATCGATCTTGCCCTGGTGTCCCCGGCGCGCGATGGGGAAAGCCCAGCCCTGGCACCGGATCCGTTACCGGGAGTCGACCGGCACGATCCCGTGGCGGAGGCGATCCGCAAGGTGTTGCGGGTGCAGTTTGAGGTCATGCTGGCCAACGAGGGGGGCAGCCGCCAGGTGGACGGCATCGAGGCTGTGCACGACATGCGGGTGGCTACCCGGCGAATGCGCTCGGCCCTGCGGCTCTACGGCAGCTACTTCGATCCCGAGGTGGTGACGCGCTTCAAGAAGGACCTGCGCAAGATCGGGCGCGCGCTGGGCCGCGTACGCGACCTGGATGTCTTCGAGCGGGAGATGCAGCGCTACCTGGCAACGGTGCCCGAGGGGCAGGCTGGCGACCTGGCGCCACTGCGAGAGGTCTGGTCGGTCCGGCGCGAGGTTGCGCGCGGTAAGCTCAACCGCTTCCTGGACGGCAAGCGCTACCGACGCTTCGCGCGCGTCTTTGGCCATTTTGTAAGCACAGAGGGTGCTGGCGTGCGTCCCGGGACAGCCGAATCACCAGACCGGGATCAGGTGCGTTTCCGCCTGCACAGCCACCTGTGGCAGCTATACGAAGGGGTGTGGGCCTACCAGCCAATCGTCGCCGACGCAACGGTATCCCAGCTGCACGCGTTGCGCATCGACTGCAAACGGTTGCGCTACTCGCTGGAGTTTTTCCAGGAGGTGTTGGGGCCTGAAGCAGAGGGGCTCATCAAGGATGTGATCGCGATCCAGGATCACCTGGGGGATATCCAGGACGCGGTAGTGGCGGAGGGTATGATGGAATCCATGCTGGGGAAGTCTGATCACCTGGCGGATGAGAATGTGATCGCATACCGGGATTTTCGCCGTGCCGAGGCACAGCAGTTGGTCGAAACCTTTCCCAGGGCCTGGCCGATGGTTGGCGGGAGCGAGTTTCGACGCAGGCTGGCCGGAGCGCTGATGGTTCCGATATCCTGATCACTGCCGGACGATGGGATTCTAACATGTGGTCTTCCTCCATGGCAGGTATGGCGGTTCTGGCAGCAACTTGTTCTTGGGTAAGGGTCGGTCACGTCAGCGGCGGCTACAACCTCGCCTGCGGCGATGGCGCGCTCGCCTGCTACCTGGGTCACGCCCTGCCATCATGCCTGGCATGATAGAGGTGCCCCCGTCGAAGACGGTGTGGGAATGCCCGTTGGCATTGCCTACGAGGCCGACGTCGCTCCCAGCCGAGAATTGCTTGGTGCATTCCACGCAAGTGATGTGCCAACGGACAGGTTGTGCCGCCGCCATCGAAGGGACACGGTCCGGTTTGATTGTCAAGAGCAGCGCGAAGCGTATGATTGGCAGAATTCGGATTCACATGGCCAACCGGTCTTCTTGTGATCCATTGCCTGATCGCCCGGCGCTCCATCCAAGCAGTGTTCATCGCCGCCGAAAGTGGGGTACGCAGAATGGGTTGGAGCAATGGGCTACCTTCAAGTCGTCAATGACATCGTCATAGTAGCTGACGAGAGGCAAGCCATCCGCTCCGATGGTTACTGCCGAAAATGAATCAAGGTCATCAATGGAATCCAATATTGCGATACTCGACTCAGCGCAACTCTGCTCCATGCAATGGGCAACCTGAACCCTTCGGTTGCCCTTATCCCAGTAGCTGATCAAGGGGAGTCCATCCATCCCGATGGTGATTGATGAGGACCAGCTTCCTGAATCGATCAAAGCGAAGGAGGCATCCGAGCAAAGGAGATTATCGCAATGGGCAATCTGCAACTCACCGCTGTCAGAAAAGCCGACCAATCCAAGGCCATCTTCACCAATGGCCACAGAGTGTACCGCGCCGCCGCAGCATCCGACGTAAACAAACAATTGGTTCACTGTTGCGCTGGTGCAGGCAACGTTGTTGCAGTGAGCCACATACACGCTTAACCCGCCATCAAAAGCGATCAACCCCAATCCATCGGCGCCAAGCGTCAGCACCGTTGGTTCCCCGCCGCCGCCCAAATTAGATAGTGTGGCACTCGTGCAAGCCGTGTTGTTACAGTGGGCAACCTTCAGGTTTCCGCCGGCATAGTAGCTGATCAAGCCTAGGCCGTCGGTTCCGATAACCAGGGAGGTGCTCGAGCCACCAGCCATATCCAGGGTGGTAATGGTCGCACTGGTACAGGCAATATCCTCGCAGTGGGCTACCTTCAAGCGGGGATTGGCTCCGCTGAGGTCCAGGCCCTGGTAGCTGATAAGGCCCAAGCCGTCAGCGCCAATGGCAATCGAGGTATCATAGCCGGCCCAGGACGCTGCGTCATGCACTGTAACCGTGGCACTGGTACATGCCACGTTATCGCAGTGGGCAACCCGCAGATCGCCGAAGGAGTAATCGGAGTAGCTAATGAGGCCCAACCCATCAGCGCCGATGGTGATCGAGCTGAGGTCTCCCTTGCTGTTGGGACTATCGTCCGGCGTGGAGATCATTGTATCAGCCGGCGCCAGAGCCCGGCCCAGCACAGGAACCGTGTTCACCCGCAATCCCGGCGCACCGGTGTTGAATTGAGCACCCCCCGCCTCGTTCACCTCAAACACGACCTTGTCTTCCTCATCCTTCAGCCGCAGCCCTCCCTGCTCATCCAGCCGAAAAATGACGGTGCCTTCGCCCCGGTACAAATAGAACCGCCCCTCCTCGTCGTTGTTGCGGTCCAGGTGAATGCCCACGTCGTCGTTGCTGCGCAGGAAGAGATCGCTGCCAGGGTAGGTCATGTCGCTGAAGATCACGCCATTGTCGTTGCTGGGCGACGTTCCTCCAAGGATCAAGTCGGGAATGTGCTCGCCAGCGCCCAGCGCATAGACCCCGGCGCCGTCTGGCGAATCGCTGCGGCCAAAGACGCCAAACGTCATGCCGCTGTTGGCAGTCGACCACCCAGCCACGCCTGCAGCCGCATTGTTGGTACTACTGTTGCGCAGTTCAAGTCCGGTGTAATCATTGCCCAACCAGAGCTCTCCGAAGTGATCATGGTCGCTGCTCGGATAGGTCCCGGTGCTGCCCCAATGTCCCGCCGCCAGTTGAACATCGATGAGATCTACGTCACCGTCGTGATCGACGTCGCAGGCAGGATCGTAGTCGGTCCCTGGCGTGCAGCCGGCGAGGGATGGCGCATCCGGTGCCTGTGCGCCGGCCGCTGCCGCCAGGGTCAGCAGCAGGAACAATGTGATTCCCAGGGGTAATAGTTTGGTAGATTTCATGATTCTTTCTCCTTGGAACTGTCTACTCGCTGCTGCTCCTCGTGTCCACCTGGATGATCCGGCTTTGATGGCCAGGTAGACCGACCCCAAAGCACTCGAAAAAGTCGAACATGTCTTCCAATTGTAGGAAATCCTTTCGCCGGCCGCTTGCCACATGCTCGACACGGCCGCGCCAACGGGTCTCGCCCGCCGACCACTCACGCCAGAAGCGCACGACGAAGGTCGTCATTGTGGGGAGTTGGGCAGTTGGCCGGTTCATGTCTGCCTCAATTCGATACTATTGGCAGACATGATTCCAATAACCACTAACAGTCATGATGTCCTGCATGTTGATGATCCCATCAAAAATCACATCATATCTGGTCTCATAGTTGGGGTTGGCAGCGGTCAACTGCCAGCGGCTGGCAACCGCCTGGATGTCATTGGCGTCTACCTGGCCGCTATCGTCGAAGTCCACAAGGCAGATGATCATCTGGTCGATTTGCATGCCCGGCGCAGCTGCGCTGGCCAAGATCCAACGACCGCTATCGTCCCGCAGAGTCGCCAGGGTCCCGATGACGGCATCATCAGGGATCGAATCCACCTCAACCGTGAAAGCGACTTGACCGCTGGCCGGAGGCATGAGAGAACCAAGGTTCCATTCCAGTACATTGCCCTGGGGCAGTATCCCACCGGTGGCGCTTACGAAGGTCGTGCTGAGGGGCAAGGAAGTGGTCAATAAGAGGCTTGACGCGACCGATTCGCCCGTAACGCTATAGTCCAGCGTAAACATGAGAAGGTCGCCGGATTGGATGACCGATGGTTCGTTCTGCATGGACAGAACCAACCCATGCCCTACCAGCCAATGAGTTTGATCGATTGTGCCGTCGCCGTTCTCGTCTATTTCCAGCAGCAGCCGCGTATCGTTGAGGTGATCCCAATTCTCGGGGGTGAGGATATGCCGGTCTCCATCTGGCAGGACCAAATTGCCCCAGCAGAACTCAGCCGGAACCTGGCCCGCCCTCTGGCGCTGGAAACAGAAGTCGTAACTGCTCCCAACCCCGCCCTCGATGATCAAGGAATCCGTTCCGCTATCAGTGGTGATACTCAACGGCTTCCCAGATCCAACGGTCAGATTGTCCAACGCATACGTCCGTTGTTCGCTGCCACCGGCAAGTGAGCGAAGGAGGGTCACCGACAATGGCTTGCCGGTATCATTGCTTGAAACCACAAAGGCACTCCCATCGGTGGATTCTGTAGTCCCGGCCTGCTTGAATGAGACCGCGTCGCTGGTTGCCGCTCCCAGCGATACATCCTGAAGAACAAAACCCGTTCTCTCCTCAGCAAAAATCGTCACGCTGTAAACGCCGCTGGCCGTGCCACTGACATGCACCGTGTAGTCAGCAGGATCAGCGAGATAGTACCCCTCGAAAGGCGACTCGCCGTTCTGGTAAGGAATGATGGGCATCGCGTTGGGAATAGTGCTGGTCAGTTGACCAGTCGCGTCGAAACCGATGATGCGGCCCTCTGGATCTTCCACATAGGATTGGCCAGCGCCAGTGCATAGACAGCATCTTCCGCGTGACCAACCACATTGGATAACCAGAGGCCGCCAAATGGACTGTTGTTATTCTGCCAGGTGGTCACAAAGCCACTGGCATCGCCTGAAACCATATCCATATCGCCATCGTTATCCAGATCACCGACGACTATGGCGTTCACATCACCCCCTGTCTCACCTACATCGCTGCCCGCAGCTATAGCATGGGTGTTGCCTGGTTTCACCCGCGATGCCCGATGCTGGTCTACGATCGACAGCGCTTCGATAGTGGCCGGCTGGATCGACACAAGCAATGCCAAGGTCATTTCGCATATTAACCGCTTCTTCATAGTGCACCTCTTTGGTGTGAACATCCATTCCAATGAACAGCTTATCAAACCCCTGTCAAAAATGTGTCAAAAAGCACAGCTCCCCACCATATTCGAGCGTATTTCACTCGAATCGATGGGAAGCTGGTATGAACAACGCCGTTTCTTGCAGAATCTGCCGATTGAACAGTCAGTGCAGTTTAAGCTTAGATTTTTCGTGAGTCACTGCGATGCTACGCCAGCAGGCGTGCCGGGAGGCAGCAAGCGATGACAGCTCTAATAACTTTGTTTACAGAATGGTCAGTTCTTCCCAGCGCAGGTCCAGCCTTCCAAAGGCAAAAATGCGCAATACTGGCGTCATTGCACTCCAAGGCGATTGCAGTGCCCAAAAACCCTCCGAACTACCCGTCCGACCCAAACTCAAACCTTTTGTACCAAAAAATACGTCGCCCTACAAAGGCACCTGAGGCAAGTTGGCAGAGCTTGAGTCCTGCACGAGGCGTATTCATGTCTGGACACTGGTGATTCCCCATAACACCGATATCGAGTAGTTCGCGTGGCTCTGTCCAATGAGATAAGACATGATTCAAGAAACCAGGGCAAGCTCAGTTGGAGTTACCCCGATATGGTGGACAGTGAAGGGCTTTGGAATTGGTTGTCTGGGCAAAGCTCCTGTCGAATTGGAGTGGCGAAGCATAGGCAAGGGCGGAACGACGACGATGGATCCTTCGATGAACGGAAAGACAGCCTGGCGGGCCTCTTCGCGGGAGCAGAAGGTGTAGCGGTCCGGGAGTTCACACTCCAAGGTGGCGAAGAAGCTGTCGCAGAGGGCGTCATCGTAGCAATCTCCGACAGATCCCATGGAGGGACGCACACTGGCTTCCCGGCATCGTTGGCCAAAGGTCACGGAAGTGTATTGGCTGCCCTGGTCACTGTGATGGATCACTCTGGTCGGCTGTCTTGTTTTCCCATGTGGCAAGCCGCGGACCGGGTGTGACGTCCGGCCTCACGCCAGGTCGGTTGAATCGACATCCTGCATCACGATCATTGCCAGCAACGCCTCATATTCCTCGCGGCAGCCATCGCACATTCTTAGATGTTTGTCGACCAGTGGCAAATACCGGGAGGCATCCTGACCACTGGCCTGAAGCTCGGTGTATTCCTCCAGGAGAGCGTACACTTCATTGCAGCTGAGCTCCTGCGTCTCGGTATTGGCCAGCATCTTGAGGATGCGGGTGATAATAGGGGGTGTGTTCATGGGTGATAGTCTTCGCCTTTTTGATTCCCTGTGCAATCCCTTGATGGGATTGCTGGTCTGAATCTTACCCCGAAAAGTTGGCCAGTAGGTCCTCGACGGGGTAACCTCGCTCGGCCAGGCGGTTTTTCAGGCGTTTACGCGCGTCGTGCAACAGTTTGTAGAGAGCATTTCGATTGGTTCCCAGTTGATCGGCAACCACATCTATGGGGACACCCTGGATGGCAATGGCCACCAGTGCCGTCTTCTGCCTTTCGGTCAGTTCCTCTTCGATGGCCGAAGCAACAGCCTGCATCGCCTCCGATTGCATTGCCCTTTGTTCCGGTCGATCCCGGTCGCTCTTTTGAACGAGAAATGATGGGGTAAACTCACCGTCATGGGTCATCTTCTCCAGGGAAAAATCGCGCCAGCGGGCCCGTCTCAACTCGGCAAGTGCCTGGTGCACGGCGACCTTGCTTGCCCAGGTGGTGAACTTGCTGCGTCCCTGGAATTGCCCCTTCTTGGCCTGGATTTGAAGCAGCGCCTCCTGGATAAAATCCTCCGCCATGTCCTCAATTTCCTGATCGGCCCGGGAGTCCAGGTCGCTGCGGCTGCGCAGATAGAAAAAGAGGCGCCGCGCAAGCCAGACTCGCAGGTCTTCTAGCGCAGCCGCCTGAATGTCTGGTGGGCCGGCCAGGTCCGCCAGCCATTGGTCGTTGGTGCGTGTAACCAAGAGTTTCTCTCCTTCCGCCGGTTCTGGGCGCGCCGGTCGTCTGCCCGGGTTGCTGGGACCACGGTATGCCTGAATCGGTGATCTTCCCTTCGGCTTACCGTCCGGGGGGGTCGTTTCCTGGACGCGGCTATTCAGTTGATTCGTACCTCACCCAGGAGAATCCGGTCTCCCTGAACCTGGCCGTTTGCGCCCAGCAGGGGCAGCCTGGGATAGTTGGGCGATGCAGCATCATACAGTCCGATCTCAATGCGATAGGGTCCAGGAGGAGCGTCCGCCTGGATGGGGATCTGGTAGGGGTCGCTGATGATCTCGCCGGGCAGCCAGCCTGTCGTTGGCGATTCCCCGCGATCGGGTATTCCGTCCCATTGGCCTCTAAGCTGTTCCTGATCGTCCAGCAGATGCGTGAACACGGTATAACTGGTATCCATTTCGGAAAGAGTACGCCAGTAGAGGGTTACAGCAACCGATCCTTCCCGGTTTTTTTCGTCAGAATCGTCCAGATCATATCCCAGGAACTCAATCTTGTTGTCGAGGTTGGCTCGCCGCGGAAACTCGATCTCCGGCACCTCATATTGGCGTGGCCGGCTGCGCCAGAACAGCTCGCCGAGCGCAATCTCCTGGTTATCCACTTCGAGGATGATTTGATAGAGCCCTCTGGGGAGGTCCGGATCGGGATCAAGGAAAAACCGGTCCCTCACTATCGTACCACGAGGTAACGGATCCGAACGGTATCTGCCATCCAGTATCGCTCGGGAAAGCTGTGGAAATCGGCTTCCCTGCTCATCCAGCAGGAACAGGCCAAACCCTTCGGGTACCTCAGCCAGAGACCCTGTCGGACTCATCCACCAAAGGGAAATCGCCGTGTTCTGGCCGGGTGTCAGGGTCCGATTGGTGACTTCATGGCCCAACAAGGTAAGGTCGGATAGTTCAACCACCTGGCGTTCAGCAATGTCCAGTGCGTTGGGGTGGGTGGGGGTGGCAGGAGGAGAAACGAAAAGAGCAGGCAAGTCGAAGGTTGTTTGGCTGCTGGCCTGGTTGCCTTGCATCACGGGCAGACGGTCGCCCGTTCCCTGCTCGAAGACGCCCGTCTGGACTTTGTACTCGCCCGGGGGCAAGTCAGGCGGAATCCTGAGTGGTACGGTCTGAATCACGATGTCGCCCCGGCCCCAGCTGTGGGATGGGTATGCGGACACCTCGCCTGTCTCCCAGAGGAATCCGGCGTCGTCCACCAGGTGGGAAAAGAAGGCGTATCTCAGATCCCCTCTGCCGCTGCGGCGGACCTGCCATGCCACTGTTGGCGAGACGACCTCTCCGGCTTCAACCGCCGGAGGGAGTTTGACGCCAAGGATTTGGATCTCGTCGCCCAGATTGATCGATTGGGGGACAAAGGCCTGTTGTTGCCATCGCCGATCCAGCGTAGCCCGGGGTACTTCGTAAACAATGAAGGCCGGCTGACCGGAGAGATCGGACGAAGGCATTTCAACCTGGGCGCCCTCTGGAAAGAAGGCCTGCTGAAACTCGGGCGCCAGGGGTGCCGTGGCAGGAAAGATGTAACGAACAGGTTTTGCGGGCTCGGTAGCTGGCAGAATCAGCGATCGTCTGCCGTCGAACCAGCGGATGAAGTTACCGTCAGGCAACAGAAAACCGAAGCTGCGCATGTCCAGGTCGGCAGCAAACTCGGCTGACAACAGAGTTGGCACATCATCCTCTTTTTCGCGCAGGAAGCTGGCTACCTGGGCCAGATCGGCCCTGTAGATATCACGTACCTCCTGGTTGGCCGGCCATATGACAAAATAGTCTCTGGCCGCGAAAATGCCGTCAATCAAGAGTAACCCGACGAAACCAGCCACCAACACTGTTTTCCAGGCGACTCCCCTCCGTCTGGCTGTCCATTCGGCAACCGCAACCAGGGAGATCACCGGCATAACATAGATGGCCGGGATAGCACCCAGCGAACGCAGGCTTGAGGGACTGGGCGGCGTTATGGCTGCCGTTACCAGGTTTACTGGAATCCAGACTAACAAAAAGGCGTATTCAGGACGCCGGAAGCGCCAGAGGGAAATGACTATTCCTGTCCAGAACAGCGCAGCCATCAGAGGGTTGAACACCGGACGCCCCGCGATATTGTAGCGCCACCAGGGATCTCCCCGCCAGCCGAACATCCCGACAACTCCCCCGATGTCACCCAGGATCGGACCGGGATCGCCATTGCGCAGCGCGTAGAGATGGGCCATGAGATCCTGAACCCGAGCCGTGGAGGCGTCAGGGTTATTCAAGACATAGAGCGCCAGGGGAAGCACGATGAGCAGTGCGATCAGAAACATTGCCATCAAGGCTATCAAACTATTGCGCCAGGAGGTCGTATAGAACCAGGCTGCTGTCTCCGGGGGGGAGGGATCGATGCTTGCCTCATAGTCGGTAGCGGCATTGCCTCTTTGCCACAACCAACGGGCGACCAGCAGGTAGAGTGCAAAAACTGCCAGTGTGAGTGGCACCAGGAAACCTGAATGGTAGGTATAGACACTGAGGCCGAGCAAAATGCCGGTCAACACCCAGTAAGCCCAGTGGCCCCGTCGAAGGCCCAGCCAGAATGTGTAGAAGGAAGCGGTGGCGAACAGGGGTAGGGTAATGGGCTCCAGGCCGAGGCGGCTATCGAAGATGTGCCAGAAGGATAGGGCCAGGGCAGCGCTGGTGAGCAATGCCACCAGCCGGCCGAACAATAACTGCAACAGCAGGTAGGCCAGTACAATGCCGGCAAGGCCGCTGAGGGCTGCCGTCAATCTCAGATTGGTTAGGCTGGCGCCGAAGAGGCCAAAGGGCAGTGCTGTCAGATACATGAACAGCGGTGGCAAACCGCCGTTCTCAGGAAAAAAAACTGGCCGCTCTCCGGCGACGATTCGTTGTGCCAGGCCGGCATCGAATACCTCATCATGTTGCATTCCGGGAGGGATGCCCCCCAGATTCCACAATCGAAGGATTGCGGCGACCAACAGGATGAGTGCCAGCGCGGCGAAGGCCCACCGGCGGCCGGATGCCCCGGCGCGGGGTTCAGCCGGAAGGACGTTGATGGTCGGGGTTGTCTCTTGTGGGTGGCTTTGCATGCGGGGAAGAAAGACATCCTACCCTATTCTTCATTCTTCCGGCACAGGTGCGTGAGGGCTTACCCGTTTGATCTTTGCGATGAGAGTAGCTCGCTGGCGGGCATCGGTGGTTTGTTCCAGACGGGAGCGAAGATGCTTGATCTTGCGTTTTCGCTGTCGACGGCGTTTGATTTCCTTCTGTCGTTCTGTCGCCACAGGTTGTCCTTTCTGAAAGACTATTGGGATAGCGGTTGTTGATTCTTTATTATCAGCAGTTAGTTTAGCTGAGAACCGGGTCCCTGTCAACCGGCGGAGACACGGGGACGCGGGGAGGGGGGACGCGGGGAGGGTTTGGACCACGAAGGCGCGAAGGTTCACGAAGGCCACGAAGCGCGAAGGGAGGGGGGACACGGGGACGCGGGGAGGGGCGCGACAGGCCATTTAGCCACGTCACTCCCGCGGAAGCGGGAGTCCATTGTCAAGACCACCATCCCGGCAACGATGACTCGCCTTTGGAATCGCGTCGAAGGGTGCGGAGGACGCGGGGGTCAGGACCGAATCCTGGCTTCTCCGATAAACTGCTAGAGCAAGATATCAGTGATCGCTCTCACATCGTCACTTTCAGCGGACCTCACCATAGCCATAACCGACACCAGCAAACCGTCGCGCGGGCAAATTACCTGGGCGAAATCGGCCACTTCTTGATCGAAGTCCTCAATCTTGTCGGGTACTGCTTCGGTCTGAAGCCCTGTCAGCGTCTCTGCTCGTTCCCATGCCGCCTCCCGGGCCTTTCTGATACTGAAATTAGAGAGCGCCTCGTCCGCTGGCCCCAGCAACCCATCCAACAGTCGCATCAGTGGCGAGAGTTCGCCAAGATCTGACTGAACCTCGCCCAAGAGCTCGGCCAGGATGTTGTTGATTTCGAAGAAGTCTCTTCGGAGCGTGGATAGCTCGCCTGCCGGGCTTGTTTCCACCGCCGCTATGCCCAAGTCCAGGTTGATGTGGGCGTTCATACCCAGGAGTAGATGCTGCACAATAAGCGGATGCGACGCATCTGCCAGCTCAAATGCATAGGCCCACGACTTTGTCGGCTGTTCTCCACGACGTAGCTGTTTAAATGCTTCCAGGTACCGGTTGGCAAACACCACGTCCAGGCTCTCCATGCGCTGCCCATCCTCAAAGCGACCGCAGGCTATTCCCTCCTTGACCCGGATGGTCGTTTTTCGGTATAGGGCCGGGAAGAATGCCAGACGGCTGTTTTCTGCCCGGCACAAAGTGACAATGGTGCCTAACTCATCGATGACGTCGTCGATAGACTGAACTTTCATGAGCTATTCTCTCCAACCTGGACAAGCCAGAGGAACGCTGATTACGCAGACCTTCGGCGCAGATTCACGCCGATCTTTTTTTTATCTTGGTTGGATCGATCAGCGTCTATCGGCGGTTATCAGCGGTTCAATTCCGCTCTTTCCTCAAGACAGAGCAGAGGAACGCAGATTTACGCAGACCTTCGGCGCAGATTCACGCTGATCTTCTTTGATCTTAGTTGGATTGATCTGCGTCCATCTGCGGTTATCTGCGTCATCTGCGGTTGTGTTTTTTCTGATTTCACCGCTGATTTACGCAGACCTCCGGCGCAGATTCTCGCCGATCTTCTCTGATCTTGTTTGGATTGATCTGCGTCTACTCTTCGGCTGCGCTTCTCGACACGCTCTCTCACCTCGTTCGAGTACTGCTCAGGATGCAAAATCGGCGGAAAATTGCATGCTGAGTAGAAAAATCGCATCGAAGTGTGCGATTTTCCGGAATGTCAACAGAGCCTGGTACAGTCCAACGCTACTTTCTGGACGATCTTTGTGGCGCAAATCTGCAAAATGCGCCTGGCCAATTTGGAAAATTGTCCTACAAAATTGACTAACGTGTGCTAGTAAGGGAAATTGCGTAGCCGCTTGGCGCGCACATCTTTCGGTGTGGCAATCACCTTGTCGGTTCTAAGTCGGGCAATTTCCTCGCCCGATAGTCCAAGTTCCTCAAGGATCTCTACGGTGTGCTCGCCGAGGCGAGGCGCCGGTCGCGCCGGGGGATCATCGCCTGACAAGGCCCTGGGGGAGCCCAACTGGCGCAATGGATCGTGCCCAGGTCTTTCGATCTCCACTATGTTGCCACCGGTGGCCGACAGCCTGTCCAACGATGCCTCCCGCAGGGAGAGAACGGGTTCGCAGCAGATGTTCATATCAGAAAACAATGCCACCCATTCTGCCTGCGTCTGCTGACGGAAAACCGCTGCAACCTGCGCCACTATCGCCGCGCGCTCAGCCTTTTCCGGAAACTGCCGGGAAATCAGGTCTTGGCGCCCGATAGCCTGGCAGAAATCGCCCCACAATACCGGCTCAAGCGCGGCCAACGCCATGTAGCGACCATCGCTGGTGAGGTAAACGTTGTAACCAGGAAGATCGCCGGACAATAAACCCTGGGTGTCCTCGGACTGATCCAATCCGCCAATCGGCGCGGCCAGCTGCAGGGAGGTCAAGCTGGCGATCCCCTGCCAGATGCTGGCATCCAGGTATTGGCCCTGGCCGGTGACAGAGCGTTCCAGGAGAGCGGCCAGGATCGCAATCGCGGCGAACAGGGAGCCTCCCGCCAGGTCGGCAAGCTGAAAGCCAGGAATCGTGGGTCGCCCATCTGGTCCCCTCAGCAGGTCCAACGTGCCCGAAAGTGCCAGGAAATTGAGGTCATGTCCGGATCGGCTCGCATTGGGTCCTGTTTGGCCATACCCGGATAGGGAACAATAGATGATGCCCGGATTGATCTCGCGGATGGTCGCGTAATCGAGGCCGTAGCGCGCCATCTGGCCCGGTTTGAAGGTTTCGGCGAAAACATCAGCGTCCGCCAGGAGCTTGTATAGCAGTGAGCGACCCTCTTGTTTGCGATAATTGACGACAAGGCTGCGCTTGTTGCGGTTCAGGCTCGCGAACGAGAGGCTTTCATCATCGACCATCGGCGGAGTCAGCCGCAGCGGATCACCCATCGAACCGCGCTCGACCTTGATGACATCGGCACCCATGTCGGCCAGCAGCATGGTGCAATAGGGGCCGGGCAGGATTCGGGTCAGGTCAATGACGCGGAGGTTTTTGAGGTTTGGCATGGTATCTGTTGTATCAACGGTTCGTGGCTATTGCCCGGCAGCCGTACGAGCGAGTCGTTCGAGATCGGCATCAACCATCATGCCGATGAGTTGCTGGAAGGAGGTTCGGGGGTGCCAGCCAAGTTCAGTTTTGGCTTTGGCGTAATCGCCGCGCTGAGCCTCGATCTCTCTGGTGCCGGCAGGGCGCCATCATACCATAGCCTGCGCTCTGATACAATAACCTCTCCGAGACACGGAGCCAGAGGGTCAGAATGTCAGAGTATCAGGGGGGCAGAGCAGACCCGACACCGAGACTCCGGCACTCCGGGACTCGGAAACTCTGAAACTCTGTAACTTTGCCCCTCTGATACCCCGCCGCCAATTATGCTGGTTGTCTGCCTGTTGCGGAAAACCGCACGTTCTGTGGTATAATCGCGGGCACGTTCGGTGACTGCATTCTGCTCCTGGGGCAACGCGACTCGATCAGCAAGCTGATCACCGGGGCAAACTGAGCAGAACGGCCGGCCAGTACTGGCCAACAACCCTCGTACAACGAGCAGTGTTACCGGTCGGGGAACGGAACTCCAACAGTCCTTTCAGGAGGCGAGCAATGACTCAACCACTCTCACTCAAACGACTATTCTACCTGTCTGTTTTGGCCCTTCTGCTTGTCAGCAGTATTTTGCCGGTGGCCCAGGCCGCGCCGGTCGCCGAACCATCCCCTCCGCCAAGGAGGGTCACTTCAGATCCATGGGAAGGGATGCCCTGGTCGTTTGACGAAGGACTGGGAGCGGTGAATCCTCAGCCAACTCAGCCGGGTCCAGAAGCAATTGATCTGGCAAGGAGTCCAGACGTCGATTTCTCGCAGATTGTCTCTGGCGAATTCCATGCCTGTGGACTCACGAATACCGGCGGCGTGAAATGCTGGGGGCGCAACCAGATCGGCCAGCTCGGCAATGGCAGGGACAACGACAGCAGCGTTCCGGTTGATGTGTCCAGCCTCTTCAGTGGTGTTCGTTCCGTGGCCGCCGGCCGCAACTTCACGTGCGCGCTGCTGCAGAATGGGGGGGTCAAGTGTTGGGGAGGCAACAACTTTGGCCAATTGGGCAATGGCGACGGCAGTTATAGTTACAGTTATGCGCCGGAAGACGTGGTGGGTCTCACCAGTGGTGTGGCTTCCATCGGTACCGGCGCTTACCACACCTGTGCGGTGCTGGAGACGGGTGCCGTCAAATGCTGGGGATACAACTTCTACGGGCAAGTGGGCACTGGAAGTGATACCACAAACCGTTACAATACGCCGCAACAGGTCGTCGGGTTGAACTCGGGTGCCCAGGGTGTGGGTGGTGGTGACGAGCACAGCTGTGCCCTGATGGACAATGGCGGCGTCAAGTGTTGGGGCTGGAACGAGCATGGCCAGATCGGCGACGGCAGTTGGGCCAATCGACTTACCCCCCGAAATGTGGTTGGGCTGTCCCAGGATGTTACGGCCATCGGTATCGGCGGCAACCAGTCCTGTGGCATTCTGGACAATGGCGCTCTGGTCTGCTGGGGCGACAATACATACGGCCAGCTGGGCAACAACGATTTGGATGATAGCAACCGGCCCGTGGATGTGGAAGGATTATCCAATGGCGTTGTCAGCGTGGCAGCAGGTGGCGATCACGCCTGCGCGGTTACCAGTCCCCCTGGCAAGACCTGGTGCTGGGGATACAACTTCTACGGCCAACTGGGGATTGGAAATACCCTCGACAAGCATCTGCCGTTTGCCGTTGTTGGCCTGTCCAGCGGTGTGGGCACGGTTACGGCTGGAGAGTGGCACACGTGCGCGTTGTTGAACAGCGGCCAGACAAAATGCTGGGGCAATGACAACTACGGGCAATTGAGCGACGGCCGCTTTTTGGTACGCGGCTTGCCGAATCACACAACTGGTTTTTCCAACCAGGATCAACAACTGGCCCTGGGCGAGCTCCATAGCTGCTCCCTCTCCTATGGCAGCGCCAAGTGCTGGGGCTACAACGCCTTCGGCCAGCTCGGAGACGGGACCACTGTCGATCGTCCCTCCAGGGTTTCAGTTTCCGGTCTGGGCACCGCCGATGCGTTGGTGGCTGGCAAGGGTCATACCTGTGGCCTGACAAGAGCCGGTGGCGTCAAGTGTTGGGGAAACAACGAATTCGGGCAGTTGGGCAACGGCAACACTGACTCTCAACTGAATCCGGATGAGGTAATAGGGCTCAGCAGCGGGGTGCAGGCCATTGCTGCAGGCGATAACCACACCTGTGCGCTGAAGGACAATGGTGCCGTCAAATGCTGGGGATTGAATCAAGATGGGCAGCTGGGGGATGGCACGACGGTCAACCGCAAACAACCGGTGAACGTGGTTAGTCTTCAAGGAGGGGTCACTGCCATAGCCCTGGGTGGACAGCAATACCGCCAGTCCCCGGACTATCTGGACAATGGGGGCCATAGTTGTGCTCTGACCGAACAAGGAGGGGTAAAATGCTGGGGAGACAATGGATTCGGCCAGCTTGGGGATGATACCACCGAAGACAGGCACACGCCTGTCGATGTTGTGTCGCTGGCATCTGGTGTTGCGAGTATCGATCTTGGCGGTCTCCACTCATGTGCCGGTATGGATGATGGATCCATGAAATGCTGGGGGCTAAATTACTATGGCCAGTTGGGCGACAACACGGCTATCAACAGTTCCGTCCCAACACGCGTGACCTTTTTTGAGCCGGTCGTCGTCGACTCTGTCTCGGCAGGGGCTTTTCATACCTGTGCTATGGTTGCCGGCGGGAAGGCCATGTGCTGGGGATGGAACCAGTACAGCCAGGCGGGCACCGGTGTGCTCTATGTGAATACCAGGGCGCCGAAAACTGTGGTGGGTATCGAAGCAGGGGCCAGCGTTCTGGAGGCTGGTGGTGGCCATAGCTGCGCCCTTGTGGCGGGGCGTGGCAAGTGCTGGGGTTGGGATGCTTTCGGGCAGTTGGGAGTTGGCAGCGACCTGCAATCGAACGTGCCGCGGGCCACTGCAGGTGCCATGACACCCTCCCTGATACCCAGCTATTCCAATGGACAGCCCGGAAGCTTCTTCACGATCAACGGACTCGGTTTCAGGCCATTTACGAGTGTGGCCGTGAGTGCCAATGGAGTCACGCTGGACTATGGTCTGCCGGTCCGGGAAACAGGGGAATTCCTCTTTTTCCTGGATAGCACCGGTTCGCCACCGGACACCTACGACGTTTCTGCGAGCAATACATATGGTTCTGCCTCCATTGACCTTCTGCTGGCGGACAGTGACCCATTGCGTCCCCAGGAAGGGGGAGGGCTCACCTACCACTTGCCAAGCAGCCGGAACTATCCTGTTTTCCTGCCCTTGGCAGAGAGTCGTTGAGATGGGGAAAAACCAATAGATTTACCGCAACAGCCCTGCGATCATCATTGGCAGGGCTGTTCGATTCCTCGATGAATCGGGCCTTTCTCACGCAGGGTGCGCCCCTGACGCAGCCGCCATTGTGACAGAGAGAGAAACTCTTTCACAGTCGTTCCACCTCTTCCCTGGCGATCTGGACCCAGCGGACCAGGCGTTCAGGTTGGTTGCAGATCGTGGTCGTATCCTTCAGAATGATCTCCAGCCGGCAATCCCGCGTGATCCGCAGGTCGCGCCGCAGGGTCTGTCTGATTCTGTCCTCGTCGAAGGAAGGCATCGCCAGGTCGGCGGGGTGGGGTTTCATGGAGTAGATGTAACGATTCTGCAACCTGTCTGCCATGGCGGCTCGATCGGAAAAGGGTGACACGGAAACCCGTCGCAGCCTGGGTATCTGTTGAACCACGTGCCAACGCCCTTCCAGGGGCTCGCAACAACCGTAACAGTTCAGCCCGAAGCGCTCCAGCAGAGGTTGCTGGTAGGGAAAAACGAACTCGGCGAACATCAAGGGGGAGACCCCGACGGTTTCCTGGCTTTCGGCGAATCCCCACATCGCGGCAGGTTGGATGTGGCCCTGGTGGTCCTGACCGCCCTGCCGGGGCAGTTCATCGCTCCAACCCATGCCGCCCGACGCCACGGTGGTGCCTCCGGTATTGGCGAACAGCAGATTCCTGGCCTCCAGATCATCCAAAAAGGCTGCGGTGCCATCCCGAAGCAAGGCCATCAAACGGTGGATCAGGTCAGGGTTGTCGACCAGATCGTACATCACCTGCTCCAGGCCTCGCAGGTTGATGAGCATCCAGGTCAAGCCTAAGGTCCACCACCACATGGTCCGTAGTTTCACCGGGAGCAGATCGCCGAAGATTTCGCTGGCGATTGTTGCCAGGCGGTCGGTGCCGGCGAAGTCCACCTCCAGGGTCGGCATGGTGAGCCGGTCGATATCCTGTTCGCTCCTGACCGGCGACTCCCAGCGGTAGGTTGTTCTGTTGTCGCCGCCGATGCGGGTTTCTTTCAATCCCCAGAAGAGATCCCACTGGCGCACGTGTGACAGGATGAAAAAGGGTTCGATGCTACGATCATCCTGGAGTTCGTTGCCCCAGAATCTCTCTTGTCGTAGTTGTCGTTCCCACTGGCGTGCGAAATTTCCCTGGCAGCGAAGTTGTTGATCGGTGATGATCTCCTGCCATGCCAGTTCCGGGTCACAGAGGATCAGAGGGCGCGTTCTATCCAGTCGATTGTGACGAATCCAGAGATCTCGTTTGGTTTGTTCCACGGGCTGCGCAGCAAGCGCTGCTATCTGGCCGGCCAGTTCCCGCAAGATCTGCTGGTCTTTCCGGGTGAACTGGAAATCGCTCTCGCTGGTCAGGGGAACGTTTCGCAGGACCTGGTGCGTTGTCTCGACCTGCACCTCGGGGTGGAGTGGTGTATAATGGGCCATCGGATGACGATTTACGACCGATATAGAAACGAGTTTGACGGAGGCCCATGACCATGTCCAAACCTTCCAGTGACAACCGTCCTGAGTACGACGGGTATACCAGGCCCAGCGCGTTGGGTTGCGTGACCGGCGTGATCATCGCCCTGGGCCTGATTGGCCTGTCCTACGTCATTGTGGGTGCGCTATTGCCGGGGGTCAACCCTCTGGTTGGTCCGGGGCTGGCCATTCTGATATTCCTGGTGGGCGCCGGCATGTATTTCTACTGGAAAAGCCGCAAAACACCTGACGCGGATCCCGCAGAGCAGGCGGCGAAACGGGAACAGTTCGATCAATGGATGGACGAGGAACTGGAATCGCAGCACGGCAAGGATTAGCGATTTTCTGCTCCATCAGTCGTATGGCCAGCCCCAGGCCTCCGCAGCGATCGACGTGTCGTTCACGTCGATGATCCCCGAGCCATCAAGGTCCAGGTTTGTCGGACAGCTCGCGCTGATGGGCTCGTTCCAGCAGGCGGCGACGCGCTGGATATCGGCCACATCCACGTCGTCGTCGCAGGCCAGGGGCATGCTATGATCGGCGTTGGGCTCAACGTCGGCGAAATGGCAGCCGGCTCCGACGCTCACAGTTGTCTGGGTCATCAGGTAGGGGGCGGCGCCGGGAACATCCTTGTTGTGTTGCCATAGTTGCCAGATGGTATCTCCCCACGCCTTGAGTCGTTCGTAGAAGGGGTCGCTCTGAATGATGTAGGCCTCGTTCTCCGGGGTGTTCGGATCAGGGTCGGGCAAGGTAAGGTTGCCGGTACCGCGGATCTCGTCCCGCAGAAACTCCACATATTCACGGCTGGTTGTCTGGTAAAAGAGACTGATCTCGGCAGTCTCGGCAGCTGCCGGTAGGGTCAGCCACAGTTCGTCATAGCCGCCTTCATACTCGGCACTGGTGAAGTAACTGGGGGCAGGATGTCCCTGCCAGACAGGCTCGGCAAAGCGCGCCGGCGCCTCATCGATATTGAATCCTCTGGGGGGAATCCGGTTGTCCTTATGTCTCTGATCGGACAACGCGAAATGGAAAGTCTGTTCCTCGCCGGTCAGGGTGCTCTTGGTATGCATTTCGTAGACCAGGCGGTCCATGTATATCTCGTCGCTTGCCAGGGGCGGGCTGTTGGGCGAATTGGGCAGCCCCTTGAGTGTACCTGCCGTCGTATCGAAGGGGTTGATCTCCTGGATCAACTGGTTGCTTCCGTCAAAGATCATGATGTTGACGAACATCCGGCGTCCTTCCGGGTAGCCGGAGATCAACTTGTGGCCAGTCTGGTTCTGGATGCGAAAAGCCAGCATCCTGGCGGCGCGATTGACGCTGATCTCATCGAAGGAGGCGGCATCCTGCAAGGCTTGCCTGGTTCGATCGGCGGCAAGCAACAAAGCCTCGGGATCGAGGGGAAGCCCCTGGGAAAAATCGAGGGTCAGGGTCATTGCCCCCTGGTGTAGCAGATCCTCGTTGACCGGATCATAGTTGGCAGATCCCGGCACACTGCTGGCCAGCAAATCGAGTACCCAAAGGTTGCCACCGGTCAGGTCATGCCGGGGCACGGCACTGTAGGGGTGTTCGCTGCTCTCGGATGTGGCGGGATTGCCCGTGCGTAGAGGCGCGGGAAGGTTGTGTGCACCGCGACCCGGCACGTCGCGCATGTGGCAATCCTGGCAAGTGGCAATATTGTTGGAGGGCTGAGAGGTAGAAAAGACGTCCGATGCGAATGGTCCAATGCCAGGCGCGCCGCCTTGCTGGCCGTAGTCGGAAAGCATGAACTCGGAAAAGGTGCGCTCCACCGGGAAGTAGGCGTAGGCTGGGAGTTGCTCTGTGGGAAGAACGGTAGTTCCGTCGCCGGGCGCGGTGCCGGCGAAGTCGAGATTCTGCAGCACGGGATTGGAGACATCGTGACAACTGGAGCAGAAGTACTTGCTTTTGTGATAGCGGCTGTAGCGCCAGAGATGGGGTGCACCGGTGGCATCGGCAAACGGCCCGCGTCGCTCGTGATTGGGGCTTATGAAAAATTGTCCGCCGCCGTTTTCGTCGTATTGCGAGGGGATCGGTCTGTCATCCGGTCCGAAGTAGGGATTACCGTTGAAGAATTCGATGGCATCGAGCACCAGGGCGTCGTCACTGCGCGTAATGTCGGCTGCTACCTGGGCCTGGGTACCGCTGCCCGGCCCGGAATTGGCCGCCTCATCCCAGTAGTTCTGCCAATCATCGCCCTCCCGCACGCCCAGATAGGTGTCCTCAAAAAAGGGGTCGACCATCTCGTGGCAGATATCGCACTGGACGCCGTCGAAATCAAACATGGTCATTGCCGAGGCGTTGGGTGGTTCGGAGCGACCCTCTATCCAACCCATGGGAAAATGGCAGCGCAGACAGATGTCCATGGCATTGGGTGAGCCGATGGCAAAGTTGGAATCCTGTCCGGCAACGGTCATGGCCGCAAAAAAAAGCGGGTCGCGGGCTGCCTGGGACATCATGGAACCTCGCCAGTTGGACCATGGCTCCACGTCCGGGTCATAGTCTCCGTGGCAGATAGCGCAATTGGCTGGCGATTCTACCATCGCTTGCCCTGGCTGGGTGCCCGGCATACGCACCAGGGGATCATCGGTGGCAGGCAGCGGTGGGTCGGCATAGACGTACCCCAGCCCGGCCAGGGCAAGGAGCGGAATGAAAAAAACCAGACTGAACAAGAGACCACGTTTTGAACTCATTGGGATGCTCCTGACCTGGACAAGCCAGCACGGGTATTTCGGCTTCGCTCACTGCAAGCTTTTTGTCGATGTCGATGCTGTAAGCGCCCAAAAGATAGCAGCTTAACGTTGAATTGTCAATGATATAGATCATATTGAACAAAAACGCCACCCCGGGAAGGGTGGCGTCAATAGATGCAACAGCGTGTAAGGTTATACCAGGTCGCGGCTAAAGGGCATCAGGGCCAGGGGGATCAGCTTGATGTGCTGGATGGCAAAGGGAATGCCGATAATGGTTAGTGTCAGGAATATGGCACTGAGTAGATGGGCCAAGGCAATCTCCCAACCGAAGAGCAGCAACCAGACGATGTTGAAACCGAATGTCAAACAACTACCGGTGTCGCCTGTTTCCACGACCTCCTTGCCAAAAGGGGTGAAGGTGGCCATGCCCAGCTTGATCGACTGGAGTCCAAAGGGAATGCCGATGATTGTGATACAAAGGGCGATTCCGCCGATGATATAACCCATCCCTGCGATGAAACCGCCAAAAACCAACCAGATAATGTTTCCAAAAAGGCTCATTTTTCTCCTCGAATGCTGCAGCTATCTGTTTCAGAAGGCGCGTTGCGCCCAGCCCTCTTAACTCATGTTGCGCACCTGGCAAATACAGGGGTCAAATGACATCCTGAGCCTCGCCAGCACGCCAGCAGGCGGTGCGTGAGCTAGGCCAGCAGGCGGACCGTGAGGTCGGCGGTCCGGGAGGACTTCGAAGGGCGGCATTTGACCCGTTCGCACACTTCGATTGCTCCCTTCGGTCGCACTCAGCATGCAAACCGCGTGACTCCAGCTCTTAATATCCAATACGTCTGAGCAGGAAAAAGGTTGCGTTGGATCTGAATGAAGATCCCGTACGGGGACGCGGGGAAGGTTTGGACCACGAAGGCGCGAAGGGTCGCGAAGG